>CAZYLR010000016.1:0-8599 GCA_964648835.1 uncultured Candidatus Saccharibacteria bacterium
ATGGCAGAAGAGAAAAAACCAACAAAACAAACAAAAACAACAACCGGAGGCAGTGGCGACAGAAAAGCTTTTGAGCAGATAATATTTTTACTCGCGGGACTGGTGCTCTTGGGCGCGGTTGCCACTGCTCTCTTAAATTATATTGAAAGTCTGGGATTAGGTACTACCGGCTCTCTCTGGGATAGGATAATAAATTACTTCCTCGAGCATGTTTGGCCGATCTGGAAGCTTGTAGCAGCTATCGTGAGCGTGTCAGCTCTTGCTGGCATTATCCACAATTCTTGGAAACTCCGAGCGATTAATATTGAAGAAAATAAAATTTACAACCCTCTTCCTCTAAGTTCTGTTTCGGATGGAGATGAGATAAGAGAGTTGAAAAATGAGAAGTGGGAGAAAGTCATGAAGTACGCAAACTCTGACAGTGCTTCAGACTGGCGGTTGGCTATCATTGAGGCGGATGTGATGCTTGAGGAACTTTTGCGTACCCTCGGCTATGAAGGGGAGTCTGTCGGCGAGATGCTTAAGTCAGTAGATAAAAATGAGTTTCTGATAATTGAAGACGCTTGGGAAGCGCATAAGGTCAGAAATGCTATCGCTCATTCGGGTGGGGATTTCCAATTAAACGAGCGCGAAACAAAACGTGTCGTCGCCCTCTTCGAGAAGGTCTTCAAAGAGTTTCAGGTAATTTAGCGTCTTGCACTGAGCTTGTCGCACGTGTTGCGGGTACCCGATTTGCACGGATGCCTACAGGTTATGAGCCTGTCGAGGTACTACTCCTCCAACCCGCTGTTCATCCATTTTAAGCCTTTTTCTTGAGAAAAGCAACTAATTATATTATAGTTTTCGAACGCCGGTGTAGTTCAATGGCAGAACAGAGGACTCATAAGCCTCAAACAATGGTCCGATTCCATTCACCGGCACACTTCGACTCGCTTCACTCACTCAGTATAAACAAATTGAATTAGCGGTGAAAATCTGCTAATTTGTATTCCATTGCGGTCATAGCTCAACTGGTTAGAGCACTCCCCTGTCACGGGAGAGGTTGCCGGTTCAAGTCCGGTTGACCGCGCATCAATCTTTCTGTCATACGTTAATAACTCACGGTCGTGAAATTATAGCGTATTGATACTGAGCCACTATGATATATCATAGTGGCTATATAGACCGAATCGCGCTCATCAAATGGTTTAGGAAGTGGTATGCTTTTGGTATGTCGACTGGAGAAGGTAATAAATCGAAATATAGAAGCATTGATATAAAATATACCCCCTGGGTTCTTAAAGAATATAAGTATTGGACGTTACTTTTACATGACGATCAATGGTACTTGGGGCGAGCGTATGTTTGGCTTGTGCGTGAAGGAGGTATGCAACGGTTTTCGGAATTAGAAAATCCTGAATATATAGAAATGAAAATGGTAATGCAAGAATATGAGCAAGTATTGGAGAACTTATATAACCCAGATTTTATGAATTATGCATGGCTCGCTAATATGTTTGTCGAGCATGGTGGACACGGGCATTTACATCTCATCCCTCGATACAGGAATGAGCGTATATTTGCTGGCACAACATTTATAGACGGTCGTTGGGGTAAGAATTATTCTCCTTCTGAAGAGTTCAAGCCAGCAGAAAATATCTTGATTCAAATTAGAGATGCCATTAAAAATGAGTTGAGCACGATGGATTTCAGTTCTAACATCGTCCACCTCCGCTAAGGTGGGGCAAGCTAACTCGCGCCACGAATTGATATTCTATAAATTAAAAAAGTTAGAAAACTGATATAATTTTTATATGCACGGAAACGATACAGAAAAGCAGATTTTTTTCTACGGGCAAGAGTTTTATGTACTGTCAAATTTTTCTTCCTTTCAAATTGAGTGGAAGGGGAAACTTTGGCCCACTTCAGAACATATCTATCAGGCCGAAAAATTTGAAGATGAAAATTTGAGAGAGAAAATAAGAAACTGTCGCTCAGCACACACAGCTCTTAAATTAGCTCAATCCAATAAGGATAACAATAGAAATGATTGGCATAAGGTTAATCTGCCTGTCATGAAAGAGATTCTGCATGCTAAAGTTGCTCAACATCCTTATGTTAAAGAGAAACTACTTGCTACAGGCGATAGGGAGTTAATCGAAGATTCATGGAGAGACGATTTCTGGGGTTGGGGTCCTAACAAAGATGGGGAAAATCATTTAGGGAAATTATGGATGGAAGTTAGGGATGAGTTGCGTAAAGCTCAATCCTAGTTCTAACATCGTCCACCCTTCGATAAATTCAGGGTAAACTAGTCCGCGCCTTAGTTTCTTGTTGTATAATTAAGGATATTACTAATAGTTTAAAATTACCTTGACAAACACAAATAAAGCTATCTGGGCGCTTCGTATTGGGGTGGCGGGGGAGTTTCTGGGTCATGGAATTCTTGCTTTGCAGGGCAAAGCAGACTGGATAGGATGGTTTGCTAAATTTGGTATTAGCGATCCGGGTACGGCGGCCACGCTACTTACTTTGGTAGGTGCTATGGATATATTAGTGGCTCTCATAGTACTCTTTAAACCTATCAAACCTATACTCTTATGGGCCATATTCTGGGGTTTCTGGACTGCACTAGTGCGCCCGATTGTCGGTCAGCCAATATGGGATTTCATAGAACGTTTTGCCAACTGGGGCGCCCCTCTCGCGCTTTTCTTCCTGTTGTTGAAAAGTGGTAAATCGGACTAAAATTCTGTAAGATTAAAGCTGTTGTATGCCAAGATAGCTCAGTTGGTAGAGCACATCCATGGTGGGGAATCCGCCCGTCTTAGTGGCAACATTAGGATGAATCCCGAATAACGGTTAAAGATCTCAAAAGGTTAAGACCGTGGCGTCATGCGCCCGAACGACTGACAAGGGTTCGCCTTAGGCGAAAAGATACAGTCTAGTCCTCCTATATACATAAAAAGGAGGTAGATGCGAAGGATGAGGTCCCGGGTTCGATCCCCGGTCTTGGCTCCATAAGTAAAGTGAAGTCAGTTTTTCTAAAATTTTTACGGGCAAAGCGGAGCTTTGCCCATTGTCCCAAGCCAATTCCGCTCGCTTCGCTCGTTTTTAGAGTGAGGTTCGAGCCGAAGATTTTTTGGAGGGAGATTTTTTTGGAGGGGAGGTCGTCTGTTTTTACTGTTTCTTCCAGTATGGAAGCGTCTTTAATCCAGTCTCGGGTCGGTTCGATCCACGCGGAGGGGGTATGTTCAAGACGGGCTATTTGCTCCTCGACGGACTTCTTCTCGGACATGAGCGAACGACGACGCTCAAGGTAGTCGTCCCGCTCTATGTCTTGTGCGACATAGACATCGGTAAGTCTGGCGAGGTTGCGGGAAAAGTCGCTGACTTGCCCCCGCAATTCTTGAACGGCCTCCGACGCGGAATTTTTAGTGTCGTGTTCCTCTTTGTCGAGCATGGCGGAAAGTGGGGCTACCCATTCTTTCGGCATAGCGTATTCGGAAAGCATGACCGACAACTGGCGGTCTAGCTCCTCTTGCCGGATACAGGGTTCGGGGCATTTCTGTGTCTTGGATTTCTTGGTGCAATGGTAATAAACATAGCGATGGGTGTTGCCGTTCTTCTGCCTCTTTATCCGTATCTCTCCGGTAATCCCCATACCGCAACTCCCACACGACAGGAGGCCACAAAAAGGCCTCGGGTCGGTCTTTTTAGCGGGGGTGCGGCCTCTGCCTCGTAAGACAGCGTTAGCCCTGTCAAAGAGGTCTTTCGTGATTATCGGCTCGTGCTTGCCTTCATATATTTCCCCGGCGTGGCGGAAGTGTCCGTAATATATCGGGTTGCTGATAATACTGGATATTCGTGAGATATGAACACGATTATTATTTTGGGACTTAATACCCGCCTGTTCCAAAACAACGGAAAGATTTTCAAGTCGGACACTTCCCGTTGCGTAAAGTTCAAACATCTTTTTAACGAGTTTCGCATTTTTGCGATGAACGGCAATTTTCTTGATATTGGAATTGTTGATATAGCCAAACGGGGCACGGCCCGGGAAGTCTCCCTGCCGTGCTTTCTGCCTTAACCCTCGTGCGGTGTTAGCACTTAATTGTCGGATGTATTCGTTCGCCATACCTAACTCGACGGACATCATTAAAACATTGTCGTTTGGATAATGGCTTCGGTCGTGCGTTTGAATATGTGCGATCACGCCTTGTTGAAGAAGCCATTGAATTTGCCCGCCGTCCACCGGATTGCGAGCCAAGCGGTCTACTTTCCAACAAATAATGCCCTGTGCTTCGCCTGTCTGTATGCGGCGGAGCATATCGTTAAAGATCGGGCGACCGGGCATTTTGGCGGAACGCTTTTCGATAAACTCGTCCAATATGGAAAGACTCTCACGCTTGGCGAGGTCTCGCAGTTCGGCGAGTTGGGATTCAATGGAGAGGACTTGTTTGTCCTCAACATCGGTAGATTTTCGGCAGTAGAGAAAATATTTCATAAAATTGCTGAAAGACGTTTTGTTTGATAATATTACGCTATAAGTGATACGGCTATTATAGCACAATACTTATATTATAGTATAATATGTCCACAATAGGCAAAAACATAAAACGACTTCGTGGGGTAAAAGGCATCTCGCAAGACAAGCTCTCTAAGCTCGCCGATGTGTCGCTTCAGACTATCGTCAAAATGGAGCTTGATGATAAACCGAATCCAACGATTGAGACGGTTCAAAAGATTGCGAAGGCGTTGGATATTAGCATTGACGATCTAATGAAATAAATTTTATGTATCTAAGCGACAACGAAAAAAGAGATATTCAGAAATATATTGAGGCGGGCAAACCTCTGCCCGACAAATTTCGCTTTTTACTATTTGAGGAGAAGCAAGAAGTTGAGCTTGTATGGAATGGAAAGACAAACGAAGTAACGAATACAGTTTTGCCGTTTCAAGTTATAGAGCAAGTAGACGAGCCGCGTTCCGAGAAAACAAAAGAGGTTCAAGGACTACTTTTCGGCGAGGGTGGCCGACAAATTTCCGGTTGGACGAATAAACTTATTTGGGGAGACAACAAGCTCATCCTTTCTTCTCTAAAGAATGGGCCGTTGCGACAAGAGATTGAAGAACAAGGAGGAATCAAACTTATTTATATTGATCCTCCGTTTGATGTAGGTGCTGATTTTTCAATGAACATTGAAATTGGCGACGAAGAATTTACAAAGAAGCCAAACGTGCTTGAAGAATTGGCTTATCGCGACACTTGGGGTAAAGGTGCAGATAGTTTTATTGCGATGATCTACGAGAGATTATCGTTAATGCATGATTTACTTGCAAAAGACGGGAGTATTTATGTTCATTGTGATTATCGAGTTACCCCATATTTGAGAATGGTATTAGATGAGATTTTTGGTAAGGATAATTTCAGAAATGAAATTATCTGGTGTTATCAAGGGACTGGAAAATCTCTAAAACAATATAAACGCAAGCATGACACTTTGTGGTTCTACTCAAGGGGTGATTCTTGGATTTTTAATTCAAAAGAAATTGGTATTCCTTTTGGAGAAAAACAGATAAAGAAATTTTCAGGACAAGATGAGAGCGGTTTTTACAAAGAGTATAGGCATACTGACGGCAAAGTTTATAAAAAATATCTTTCGGAAGATGATTATTTGCCGGTAAATGACTGGTGGAGTGATATTTATGTCATTCAGGACCATTCACAAAGGTTAGATTATCCAACACAAAAACCAGAAGCACTTCTTGAAAGAATAATTAAGGCTTCTTCAAATGAAGGTGATATCGTCGCTGATCTTTTTGTGGGGTCAGGGACAACTCTTGCTGTTGCGGAAAAACTTGGTCGTAAATGGATAGGTTCTGATTTGGGAAAATTTTCAATTCATACGACTCGTAAGAGAATGATAGGAGTTCAGCGAGAATTGAAAAAGAATAACAAAGACTATCGTGCGTTTGCGATTCTCAATCTTGGTAAGTATGAGAGACAGCATTATGTTGGTATAAATCCGAATTTACGAGAAGAAGAAAAAGCAAAGCAGATAGCCCAAAAGGAAAAAGATTTTGTTTCCCTGATACTTTCCGCATACAAGGCGGAGGCAACGGAAGGATTCAAAACATTCCACGGCAAGAAAAGCTCTCGCCTTGTTTCCATAGGCCCTATCAATTTGCCTGCCTCGCGTCTGTTTGTTGAAGCGGTTATCAATGAATGTATAGAAAAACAAATAACAAAAGTAGATATTCTCGCTTTTGAATTTGAGATGGGCTTGTTCCCGAAAATTCAAGAAGAAGCGAAAAGCAAAGGAGTTGATCTTGCTCTCAAATACATTCCCCGCGAAGTATTTGATAAAAGAGCGATAGAAAAGAATCAAGTCGTTTTCCACGATGTCTCCTATATTGAGATTAAGCCGATTGTGAAGAAAAAAACTATCGCAATCGAGCTTACCGATTTTTCAGTTTTCTACAATCAGGATTCAATAAAGGAAGTAGAAGAAAATCTGAAAGCGGGTGGGAAAAAGCTCTTGGTTGAAAACGGGCAAATTATCAAAATTGCCAAAGATAAGGACGGCGTTACGAGTCGCGAAGTTCTTACGAAAAAATGGACTGACTGGATAGACTATTGGGCGGTGGATTTCAATTTTGAAAGCAAGAAGGAAACTATCCGTGTAAAGAACGAAGCAACGGGAGAGGTCGAGGAACGCTGGACTGGCGATTATATCTTTGAGAACGAATGGCAGGACTTTCGCACAAAAAAGAAACGGGACTTGGAACTCATCACTTCGCCTGTTGAGGTCAATTCCGGCAAACGCAAAGTGGCCGTGAAAGTTGTCGATATATTCGGCAACGACACAATGAAAGTGATTGAGGTAACTGTATAAACTTATGGCCTTACATCAAAAATTCCCCAAGTCGCCTTATGAAATTCTCGATCCGGCAATACGCTGGTTTCCTGCTGACGAGAATTTACGGGAAAAGGGATACGAGAAACTACTCCCGCCGCTTGTGGCGGAACTTCGCAAGAAGGTAAAGGAGTGGCGGCTTACGGGATATGAGGGAGCGAGCGAAACAAGTAAAGCCCTATTGAATTGGTGGTTCTTGAAAGACCACCCGATGGAAACATCGGACGGAGAAGTATTTTTATTTCAGTATTACTTCGCCCAACGCGAAGCGGTGGAAACTATCGTCTGGCTTTACGACGTTGCTAAAGCGAGAGACAAATATGACCTGATTCGTTTTGATAGTTCGGGAGCAATTTCGGCAGGAATGTTTGATGAGGACTGGACGCGGTATGTCGTAAAAATGGCGACTGGTTCAGGAAAGACGAAGGTATTAAGTTTAATTTTAGCGTGGTGCTACTTTCACAAACTCTATGAGGAAGATTCAAAGCTGGCTCGCAACTTTTTAGTTATCACACCAAACATTATTGTTCTTGATCGTATTCGTGCTGATTTTGATGGACTAAAAATCTTTTTTGAAGACCCAGTGCTTCCCGACAACGGCTACGAGGGGAAAAACTGGCGAGACGATTTTCAAGCAACACTTCATATTCAAGACGAGATAGGAACTGTAAGAAAAACTGGAAATATTTTTCTCACGAACATTCATCGTGTTTACGAAGGAGCGATTGAATCAGCAAGTTTTGAAGACCAAGATACATCAAGTTATTTTCTCGGCGACAAGCCAGCAGGAGCGACGAATGAATCAAAGCTCGATCTTGGCGATATTGTCCGCAATATAGACGAACTGGTGGTGCTGAACGACGAAGCCCATCATATCCACGACCCGCGAATGGCTTGGTTTAAGGCAATCGAGGACATTCACAATCGTCTCAAAATGAAAGGCGATCAGTTAAGTTTACAGGTGGACGTTACCGCCACACCGAAACACACTAACGGCTCTATCTTTGTTCAAACGATAAGCGATTACCCGCTCGTGGAAGCAATACATCAAGATGTAGTGAAGCACCCCGTCCTTCCCGATTCAGCGAGTCGAGCAAAATTACAGGAGCATAAAAGCTCCAACTACACGGAAAAGTATAAGGACTATATTCATCTCGGTTATTTGGAGTGGAAGAAGGTTTATGATGAGCATATCAAGCTCAACAAAAAAGCCGTGCTGTTCCTTATGACTGACGATACAAAAAACTGTGATGAAGTCGCCAAGTATCTTGAGAATACATACTCTGAATTAAAAGACGCGGTGCTTGTCATTCATACTAAAGACAACGGAGAAATATCGGAGAGTGTTAGCGGAAAAAAAGAAGAAGAATTGAAAATACTTCGTCAGGCCGCAAACGAAATAGACCGTTTGGAAAGTCCGCATAAAGCAATCGTCTCGGTGCTTATGCTTAAAGAAGGTTGGGACGTGCGGAATGTTACGACGATTGTCGGCTTGCGTGCTTATACCGCACAAAGCAACATTCTTCCCGAACAGACACTCGGCCGGGGCTTGCGTCGTATGTATCGCGACCCCAACTTACCGGAGTTAGTCAGCGTAGTCGGCACGGACGCATTTATGGACTTCGTGGAGTCCATCAAAAGCGAGGGCGTTGAACTTGAACACAAGAAAATGGGTGAAGGTTCAGGACCAAAAAGCCCGCTCG
>CAZYLR010000017.1:0-7625 GCA_964648835.1 uncultured Candidatus Saccharibacteria bacterium
TGGTCCGAATTAAAAGGAAGCTTATTGATGATTGAACCATGGCCAGTCAAATAATTTACGCGCTTCTGGGTGGTATTTTACCAGCACTTGTCTGGCTTGCCTTTTGGCTCCGTGAGGATTATAAGCATCCTGAACCACGCGGTCTTATTCTAAGAACATTTCTTCTCGGTATGGGTGCGGTAATTCTCGTCCTGCCATTAGAGAAAGCAGTAGATACATTGTTTCCAGGCATGACGTTGGTTGCCATCCTCCTGTGGGTCATCTTAGAGGAAATCTTCAAATTTACTGCGGCCTTCTTTGGCGGTCTTCACTCTGTTGAGGATAATGAGCCGATTGATCCGATTATTTATATGATTACGGCGGCGCTCGGCTTCGTAGCGCTAGAAAATACCCTCTTTATTTTGGGACCGATTATCGGAGAAGACGTCACGACAAGTGTTGTCACCGGTAATTTGCGCTTCATCGGAGCGGGTCTCTTGCATGTAGTCTCCTCCGGCGTAGTTGGAGTAGCACTCGCATTCTCATTCTATAAGCCCAGAAAGAAGCGTGTCACTTTCACTATTCTTGCCTTAATTTTAGCCGTCTTCTTCCACACCATTTTCAATTTAACACTCATTTATTGGGACAACTCCGGCGCTATCTTGACCTTCGGACTAGTTTGGATAGGCGCTATCCTCCTTCTCTTAGCATTTGAGAAAGCAAAGACGATTGCGCGATAGAAAGTATGAGATATAATTAAACCATCATGCAAAATAAAAGATCTTTTTTTGAAAGACTCACGGGCGCAGTCCGACTCGATGAGGAAAAAGAACGGCCAGAAGAAGAGCCCAGTCGAGGACCCGACACCAAGCCAAATATATTTGAAGAAAGCGAAGAGGAGGCCCAGCTTACGGTGGATGTCTACCACACACCTTCCGAGATTATCATCAAGACCATGGTCGCAGGGGTTAAACCAGATGATCTAGATGTATCAATTACTAGAGACTCCGTCACCATTCGCGGTAAGCGTAGCGAAGATAGGACTGTGTCGAACGACGAATATTTCCACCGTGAACTGTATTGGGGTCCATTTGCCCGCGCTATCACTCTGCCGGAAGAAATCGAAGTGGATGGAGCGGAGGCGATCGAGAAGTACGGTATGCTCGTCCTCCATCTGCCCAAACTTGATAAAAATCGCCAAGCCAAACTTAGGGTCAAAGGAAACTAGGGTACCGGATTACGAAGGGCTTCTAGAAATTGTTGCCAGAACAGTTTATCTTGAGCAGTTTTGAGATAACTCGGGCCGAACCAAATGATATACGATGCCTGCTCTATGGTAACAACTTGAATCATCTCCCGGAGCTCTTCTTTGGTCGGCCAGGGAGCGTCGTCAGTAGAAGTGTTTAACCATGAAGGTCCGAGATTTCTATACGAGAATGCTTGGAGCGCAATGAAATACGGCTTTCCGTCGCTGTTTTCCTTCAGCCAGCGAAGATAATCGGCAATCGCAATCCGGTAATCGGGTGTCTCCTTTAGCCGGTAAGGAGTGACTGTTTGGGCGATTCTTTGTGGAATTGGATACACATCAAATCCTAGGATATCAGCATATTTGGTATAGCGGCGGATTTCAGAGAAATAGAAGGAAGCTTCATTGGTGGTTATCGGGCGCGATGTGTTGTCTTCGATGATCACTGCCGGGAGCGGCGCGTGTACGAGAAACACCGGAATGGTCGGGTCAACTTCTTTCACGCGTCGATAGAGTTTCTCCGTTTGTTCTGGTGTGATCCCACGGAAAAACGGCTCATCGTAACTCGTGACGCCGAGAATCGTATCGCGGCCAGCACAATCAATAAGACGTTTGAGCGGATCTTCCAAAAGCGGAGGAAAATTGTCTGAAGCGTAGAGAATTTCTCCTGGCACGAGATACTTGACGTTGTGCGCTCTCATGACCGTGAACGCCGGAGTGCCCGAGTGGCAAGGCAGAAGAAAATCCAGTTCATTTCCGGTTGTCTTTGGCACCGGCACCTCCTCATAGAGGAAAAGCGGGAAGAATCCATCCACCCCTGCTCTTTTGAGTTCTCGGAAAATCGCATCGTAGTCTTTTGTTTCTGCAAAATCTTTCGGGACACCCGCCACTACCATTATTGGTTTAGATAAATGGGGAAATTTTTCACTGCCGTCAAAATTGTACAAGAAAACAACGCCCAAAAAACCTATAAAAAAGAGGGTGGAAAAAATTAGTGTTTTTTTCATTTTGTGCCCCCAGCAGGAATTGGACCTACATTTCTCCCTTAGGACGGGAGTGCTCTATCCGTTGAGCTATGGGGGCAAGCACGTTGAAAATATAACACACTTCGACAAGCTCAGTACAGGCGGAATTTGAAAAAAACCGATATTTTGCTATAATTCCTATCCATGAATCCCGAAGAAAAAGTGCTTCTGGAACGCACCTTGAAGCTTTCGGAAGAAAATAATCAGATTCTCCACAAGATAGAAAGACGGGCTCGATGGGCTGCCCTTTGGGGATTCATAAAAGTGGCCGTTATAATCGTGCCTCTAGTAATTGGTTACTTCTATCTTCAGCCATTTCTTGACCAAGCATTAGAGAACTTTAACAGCGTGAAAGAACTTATTAACTCTTCGACTTAACGCACATTGCCGAGATAGCTCAGTTGGTAGAGCACTTCCCTGAAGAGGAAGGGGTCGGCGGTTCGAGCCCGCCTCTCGGCACCACATAGGAAATTGCAGACTAGAGAGCCGTCCCACTAGAAATATTGATTTTTTGTTTTCGTTGGCGATGACCCTTGACTTTTACTTAGTTTCGTGTATTCTGGTAACCGGCGCCCAAGAAAACGGGTGGCCAGAAAGAGAGGATTGCTATGGACCATAGCAACCTTACAGACCAGAAGTGCTCCCACAACCAGTGCCATCACGGCATGTGCCTCGGCCACGGGCCGGAGTGGGAGAACATCGGCGAAAAGAGGTGGGAGCCTAATCCAGGGATATTCGGCTTGAAGACCTACTGGAGAAGCCACCACTGCGGACAGCCGATGGCGCGGTTCAAAGAGGTGCGGACACGGCAGTGTCAGAAGTGCAGGCGCACGGAAGATCACATCGTGATCTCTGGGCTCGCTCTCTGTCTCTGTTGCGGCTACCACTTCGACAAAACCCGTCACCACGGGGGCATGTAGTCCGGGTGTTCTAACCGGGGTTGCAAGAGAGATCTCGCAACCACTTTTCTTTTCTCTTTTTATAAATTTTAATAGATTGAATTCATGCTTGAATTGCCGCCTCTCGACACCTCAATCACGCCGGAACACCGAGCAGTTTAGCCAAGGCATCGCGGTCAAAGCCGACGATTATATCCTTGTCGTCAATTACTATTACCGGTACGCCCATCTGCCCGCTTTTTTCGATCATTTCCGCCCTTTTAGTCGTATCGACGCCGACATTGTAGTCGGTGAAAGGAATATTATTGGCGGCAAAAAATTCTTTGGCCATGCGGCAGAAGTGGCAACTCTCGGTCGAGTAAATTTCTACTTTTTTCATTTCTCCTGATTATAACAGATCAATGTCTCCTGCACCATAAATACGCTCTTCGCCCGCTATCTCACCTTTCAAACTTGAAAACAGTAAGAGAGTGCTTTTTGAATGTGTAGGTGAAACTCTCTGATGCAGGGATTACTGATTCTCGCACTTTCACAGTATCTGGAGCATCTTCGTTTGTAGCATTGAGTGACTGACCATCAAGCGTGTAGACGGTTCCAACCCCCATCGGAATAAGCCCTTTGATATCTATTGTCGTTTCAATATTCTGATTAGTTGCACGATTGAGAACAAACAAAGACAAAGAGTCTCCAGATATGGAGGCAATCGCTTTGATACTAGGAATCTGCTCTCGTGGAAATACAAGATGTACTGTTTCGGTATTGGTAAGCTCATATGTATCGGAGGAAACTTTTGTCTCAACCATCTGATCTCCGAAATACTTATTAAAAAGCTCTAGCGTATAAAATGCGGGACGCACAAAATAGTGAGGATACAAATCATCAGGGACTTGGATAAGTCCGAATCGAGTGAACGGTTCAAACATTCCGCTATTCCAATAGCCGCCATATCCATCATAGTTTTTCTCAAGTAGGTGCATAATATGATCCGCAGCAAAAAGAGCTCCTCCTAAGCTGGCAAGTGGCCCCGAATACTCATCGCTTATCACTTCGACATTGGGATTATATTTCTTGGCGATCTCAAGCCTACGCTCATACCCTTTGTTTTTTTCGTAAAAATAGGTCTGTGCCATCACGAGCTTCCATTCACTCGGAGTCAATGAGGTAGGATCACGTCCCTCTCCGTCGGTTCCCACATCAGCGTAAATGTGGTACGTCACAAAATCAAAATATCCTTTGATCCGAGAAAGAATCTGATCATTAAAATCAATCCCTTTTTTTGTTCGTTCGAGTTTCCAGAAACTAGGCTTGTAAAACTCATACGGCAATGAATCGTCACTAAGATTAAAGCCTATTTTGATTGTTGGATCAGCTACTTTCATCGCTTTGGCAAACGCAATATGCTGGGAAGTAACCTGTTCATAGCTCAATCCTTGGTCCAAGATACTATTCCACATTTCATTTCCTAAAACGAAATACTTCACATTGTATGATGCGGGATGACCATTTTGGGCACGCAATTTACCGAGTTGGGTTGTCACAGGATCATTCAGATAATGCACCAGGTCAGATCCAGTTTGGGGATCGAGATTTAACTTCCCTTTTGATTCTCCTCCGAATAACGTAAAGATCGTCGGTATACGAAAAGCAATCCCCGGTTTTACCTTGAGTGACTCAAAGTACTGAAGAGTATCATCAATGTTATAGTCGGGTGGCTTTTGAAACGCCGGATCTGTTTTTATTTTTTCATAAAAAATCTTCCCTTCGGGATCTGAAGTAAAATGCATGCGATCAAGAATTTGCTCATGTGTCATTCGTTTCTCGTACAAACCGGTTCCTTCTGGGAAAAAAGGGATACCGCCAGAAGTATTTGAAATATTTATAAATCGCGGCTCGAGTTCGTTTAAGAGTCGCGTGAGTTCTGGGTTAGAAAAATCATCTCTTTTCCTGCTTACACTCCTTGGTTCGGACATTGTTGTCCCAAATATGCTGCGGTTTACTTTTCCAATGACTCGACGGGCATCAATTGTAATCGTTGCTTTTCCGTTTGGGAGATCTGCCTCATTTTGACTATTTTGGAAAAAACTGAAGAAAATAAACACACCAAAAACAATGAGAACTAAGAGCCCAGAGTAGAAGAGAATTCGCTTTCTCATCCCACTAACGGGATTCATTTATCCCCCATTATAGCAAGCCAGAGTTTTTTGTACCATGGCAATGTGGAGCTATCAGTCGAACTAGACGCTCCACGGTCATCAATAATAACAGCAACAAGCTCGCCTTCTTCGGTTACGCTAAACTTTTCTCTTATCTCATCTTTTATCCCCTCTTCGGTTTCTAGACGACGGACGCCTTCCCTAAGTTCTTGTTCTCGGAGAACCAATGCGGCCGCTTTCTCTTCCAGATCCTTCGAGAGCTCCGAGCTTGTTCGCTCTTTATTCATCACCCCCAGAGCCCCTTTGGTAAGTATCAAAGCGATAATCGATAGGATTATAAGCGAGGGAATGGAGTAAACAATGCGCCTGATTCCCTGTTTTCTTTGCAACTCCTTCATATCTTAGTATTATATTACATATGTTATTCGATAGGAGACACAAGAAGAAAATTAGGGTAGCTTGGACAGTCCTTTCCATCCTCATGATTTTAAGCATGATTCTTCTCTACTCGCCTTTCTTTTAAAGACCAGCGCTCAACCGCGGCGAATCATCTTGAGAAAGACATCTTGAGGAATATTGACCTTCCCACGCTCTTTCATTTTCTTTTTGCCTTTCTTCTGTTTTTCGCGGAGCTTCATTTTACGGGTAATGTCCCCACCATACATGTGTTGAGTGACGTCTTTCTTCATGCCACTTAAAGTGCGGCTGGCAATGATGCGGCCGAGAGCTTTTGCTTGAATCTTGAGAGTAAACATTTGCCTAGGCAAAACAGTGGCTAGTTTTTCCACATCTGATTCGGACTCTGTTTCTACTTGTCTGCGAGAAATTACTTTAGCAAAAGCTGGCACTACCTCATCGGCTATCAAGATATCCAGGCGAGTGACGTCCGCCAACCTTTCCTCGGTCATAGAGTAAGAGATGGAGCCAAAACCAGACGTCGCGCCCTTGAGCTTGTCGAAGAAACCTCTCATAAGTTCTCGGAGTGGCATTTCGAAGGTGAGCGATGTTCGCGCTCCGCCGACTTCGTCAGGCCTTAGGCCGACTGCGTCGTGCCGACGGCCGAAGTCTTCTGTCTCTCCCAGCTCTGCCTCAAATTCATAGAGAAGTTGGATAATAGGACTGATAAATTCGGGTGGGATAATGACAGTAGCCTTCACCCACGGTTCCCAGACCGAATCTACGAGATAGTCTTCGGGAAAAAATGATGGGGTATATATATTACCTTCACTTCCGTCTTTGTATACAATTCTATAGGTGATACTCGGCAGAGTTATCACTAAAGGTAAATTAAACTCACGTTTCAGTCTTTCGGTAATAATCTCAAGATGAAGCATGCCAAGGAAACCGGCGCGGAAACCTCTACCAAGGACGTTGGAAGATTCTTCTTCGAAAGAGAAAGCGGAGTCTGATAGGCGCAATTTCAAAAGAGCCTGGCGCAAGAGTGTGAAGTCATCTGTGCTCTCCGGATAGATAGACGCCCAGACGACTGGACGGGCTTTTTCGTACCCAGCCAAAGCAGGACTGGTATCGGAAGAAGAAGCGACAGTATCTCCAACAGACGCTATGTTAGGTTCCTTGATACCGGTGACAATATAACCTATCTCTCCCGCTCTAAGTTCTTTTACTTGCTTCTCCTCTGGGGTAAAGATGCCAACCTCAAGAGACTGGAACTTTTTGTCAGCCACCTTGAACTGCAATTTATCACCTTGTTTAACAGACCCGCTAAAGACACGCACGAAAACAATTACTCCCCGATGATTGGAATATTTGAAATCGAAGACAAGAGATCGGAAGGCTGTGCCGGCGGTCGCGAATTTCCCTCCTTGACCGTGAGCAGGCGCCGGCACACGCCTGACGATCTCACCCAGAAGTTCTTCAACTCCTTCGCCGGTCTTACCAGACACTAGTAGGATATTTTCCTTCTTTACCTTCAAAAGTCCGACAATCTCATCGCGAACCTCCTCTATGCGAGCCAGAGGAGAATCTATTTTCGAGATTACGGGGATAATCTTGAGCCCGGCTAATTCGGCCATTTCGAGAGTGGTCAATGTTTGGGCCTGTACCCCCTGCGTAGCGTCTACCAGAAGTATCGAACCCTCTACCGCGCCAAGCGCGCGCGACACTTCATAAGAAAAATCGATATGCCCCGGCGTATCTATCAAATTCAGAATATATCCCCCATATTTCATCCGCACCGGTTGCATCTTGATAGTAATACCGCGTTCACGCTCAAGTTCCATGGAGTCGAGCACTTGCTCACGCATGTCTCGCTTCTCTATTGTGCTGGTCAACTCAAGCATCCTGTCCGCCAAAGTAGACTTGC
>CAZYLR010000018.1:0-6732 GCA_964648835.1 uncultured Candidatus Saccharibacteria bacterium
TAAATTTTTACCACTTCATGAGCAAGTTTCATTTTTTGGTCTCGCGGTTTCTCTTTTGCAAAATCGCTTAGATTCAAGCTGGTACAGATTTCAAAACCTAAAGGAATCATCGTATCAGGCCAACTCATTACCTTACCGAACATATCATCAGCTCTGTCATTCAAGGTTATCATGTTTCCTTCGGTCTTCCCCATTTTTTTACCAGTTGGATCTATTAATAGTTTTGTGGTTAAAACAAACATTTCCTTATGCTTTTTTCTTTTCATTAAATCGCGACCAGCAAGCATGTTAAACATCTGATCATTGCCACCAATTTGCAAATCAACATCCATTGTCACAGCATCATACGCCTGGAAAATGGGATAAAGAAATTCATGAACATAAACTTCTCGACCAGCTTTGATTCTTTCTTGAAACATATCTCTTGTGAGCAGATTGGAAACCGTAAAGTGAGAGGCTAACTCCAACATATCTTCTGGGGTGAGTTTGTTTGTCCATTTTTCATTACGCATAAAACGAACATTTGATTTTTTTAAATCTAAAATTTTGCCAATTTGTTTTTTGTATCCGCTGGCATTCTCCGAAATCTGTTTATGAGTTAGAGGTTTTCTAGCTGCCTGTTTGTCTGTAGGGTCTCCTATTCGCGCCGTAAAATCACCAATCAAAATAATAACTTCGTGACCAAGATCTTGAAATTTCCTTAATTTAAGAAGCTGGACTAAATGACCAAGATGCAGAGTGTCACCTGTCGGGTCAATCCCGTAATAAAGCCTGATTTTTTTGCCAGATATTAAAACCTTCCCAAGTGTTGATTTGTCGGGGTATACCCTTTCCACCCCACGAGTAAGCAGTTCTTCTATTTCTTTTTCCATACCAGCCAATGTAACATGTCCGGCGTAAAAGCGAAATGTGTTAAAATGAGCTTTCTCTTAAGAAATGACTAGGAAACTCCGACATTCAAACTACCTTCTGGCTATTGCGACTCTGGGATTATTCGCCTCTGGCATATTCATTTTGTGGGTATCCTCGTTCCGTATTCCAGCCCTTGAGGACATTTCTCTACGCAGGATCGACCAATCCACCAAAATCTACGATCGTACTGGGGAAATCTTGCTTTACGATATGTCGAGTGACGCCAGGCGCGCGCTGGTCCCATTCGAAGACATTTCTCCTTACGCCAGAGCCGCCACTTTAGCTATCGAGGATAAGAATTTCTATTCGCACAACGGATTTCAGTGGACTTCGTTTCTAAGAGCAGTGCTTGTAAACGTCAGCACCCTCTCTTTCAGCCAGGGGGGCTCAACCATTACCCAGCAAGTGGTCAAAAACTCCATTCTTACTAAAGATAAAACCCCCACCAGAAAGTTAAAGGAGTTGATTTTAGCCATCAAGCTCGAGAAAGTATTAACCAAAGATGAGATTCTATCCCTCTATCTAAATGAAATCTCTTATGGAGGAACTATTTACGGTATAGGAGAGGCGGCGCAGAGCTTCTTTGGCAAACCGGCCTCTCAACTTACCTTGGCCGAATCGGCTTATCTCGCTTCTCTACCGAAAGCGCCAACTTATTATTCTCCTTACGGCCGTAATCTCCCGGAGCTGGAGGCAAGAAAAGATTTGGTTCTTCATGAAATGCTTGCCAACAATTTTATCTCCGAAGAGGAGTATGGAGATGCGGTGAAAGAGGGGGTGGAATTCAAACCTCGAGGAAATACCGGTAGTATCAAGGCGCCGCATTTTGTCTTTTTCGTCATTGACTACTTGACAAAAAAATATGGCGAGGGGGTAGTGGTGAACAGCGGTTTTAAAGTGATTACCACTCTTGACTATTCAATACAGCTGGAGGCCGAAGCAATATCGAAAAAATATGGAGTCATAAACAAAGAAAAATTTAATGGCGAGAATAACGGCATGGTAGCCATTGATCCTAAAAGCGGCGATATTTTGATGATGGTTGGTTCGCGCGACTACTTTGATAAAGAGATTGACGGCAACTTCAACGTAACTACCGGGTTCCGACAGCCCGGCTCCACATTTAAACCGTTTGTTTACGCCACCATGTTTAAAAAAGGATATACCGACCAAACAATCCTCTATGATACTTCGATTCAATTCGCTGCCAGTTGCGCGCCCGATAACTTCACTACAGACGATGTCTGTTATTCCCCGGGCAACTACGACAACCGGTTCCGTGGCCCCATAACCGTGAGGAATGCTCTAGCCCAGTCAGTAAACATTCCTGCGGTTCAAGGACTCTACCTTGCCGGAATCGGCGACTCGATAGCCACCGCTAAGAGTATGGGCATAGAAAGCTTAAATGACTTTAGCCGATACGGCCTATCCTTAGTCTTGGGAGGCGGGGAGGTCTCTCTTCTTGACATAACCGCGGCATACTCCGTATTTGCCAATGATGGCATCCGTAATCCTTACAATCCAGTACTTCGGGTGGAAGATGCCGAGGGGAACATCGTGGACAGACCTTCTCTATCCCCTCGCCGAGTATTGCCGGAGGAGGTCTCGCGTCTTATTACAGACATTCTCTCTGACAACGCGGCGCGGACACCGGGTTTCGGCGCAAACTCTGCACTCTACATACCCACTCGTCCTGTCGCAGTCAAAACGGGCACATCAAACGATTATCGCGATGTCTGGATTATCGGCTACACTCCCAATCTCACGGTGGGCGCGTGGGTGGGCAACAATGACAACCGCCCTATGG
Source organism: uncultured Candidatus Saccharibacteria bacterium (assembly GCA_964648835.1). Taxonomy (GTDB): domain Bacteria; phylum Patescibacteriota; class Minisyncoccia; order Phycocordibacterales; family Zambryskibacteraceae; genus UBA5004. Next base: position 2,720 of record CAZYLR010000018.1, read on the forward strand.
AGAAGAAAGTCTCCGGCCTCGTGGTTGCGCCTCTCTGGCGAGAGTATATGGAACAAATTTTGCCTCAATTCCCCATTGAAACTTTCATACCACCAAAACCGGAGGATCTTAGTGATTTAAAGCCTATTTTGCGTGGCGATTGGTCTACCGGCGGCATTCACTCTATTCTCTATTGGGCAGATAAGGACAACCCCCGCGGCCCGATACCTCAAAACCCCTCAAATGATTCGCAGTTTCTAAATTGGGAGTATGGCGTAAAACTTTGGGCGACCCTTAATAATATAATTTAAATCTCTAAACCGATTAAGACTGATTCATGGGCATCACGAGATATAGAAAGCTGGCATCCCCCACTCCTTGGATGATAATTGGTTTAGCCTGGCCACTGAAAGAGAGGGAGACACTATCAGTCATAATAGACTGAAAACAGTCTGTAAAGTAGCGATGATTGACGTTAATAGAGATATTGTCTCCCTCGAGAACAGATTCGACAGTATGAACACTCTCGCCTATAGTGACATTTTTTGACTCGATCTCAAAACTCTTAGCTTTGGGAGAAAGCTTCAAGGTAAGTTGATTGAAGGTATCAGAGAAAATAAGACTTGTCTTGAGTGAGTTTATTAGATCCTGTTTAAGCAAAACTGCTTTAGAAGTGGTTTCTTTGGGGATAATCTGTCGGTAGTCTGGAAAGATTCCCTCAACAATACGTGATGTTAGATAAATATTTTGCGCCCGCAAAGCCATTTGGTGTTCTTCTATGGAAATTGATATTTCCTCATCGCCCTTATCAAAAATTTTTACTATTTCCATAGCATTTTTTTGAGGGATAAGGATTTGCTTGAAGTGTGGAACCTTTTTTACCCTTATTTTTTTCTCCGCGAGCCTAAATGAGTCCGTAGCGGCAAAAGTTAAAAATTCCCCTTCGTAGGTTATAGAAATTGAGGACAGCTCCGGCTTAATACTCCCTACTGCCGCCGCATAAAGAACCGATTTTATGCCGAAAAGAAGGTCCCTTGTGGGCATTGAGAAAACCTTATCTTCACCTATTTCCGGGATGACCGGGAAATCTTCACTGGGAAGAGTTTTGATACTGGTTTTAGTACTTGAAGTTTTTATCTCCAGTACCTGATTTTTAGTGTTGATGGTGATGTTTCTATCTTTCGATAATGACGAAATAAACGAAGAAATTACATGAGCAGGAACCACTACAATCCCAGATTCAATAACTTTAACTGGTAGAGTAAGGGAGATACCGAGATCTAAATTAGTAGCTTTTATCGAAAGAGAATTTTGACGAGCGTCTAAATAAAATCCCGCCAATACCGGTAGGGTAATATTCTTACCGGCTATTTTATCTGCCTTGTTCAGTACTTCTTCTAACTGCTCTTTAATACATTCTATTTTCATATATAAAAATTTATTACTACTATTAGGGGTGTGAATATGTGTATAGCCCATTCGAGACTCTTAGTAAGCCGTATTTTATTTTTTTGTTTGTGATTGATTTGAGGATAAGTCGTAAAACATCGAGATCGAGTGGAAGTAGCCATTGCTTTAGACTTTTCTTTTAACATCTTATTAACACTATTTTTGTTGTTTTTCCACATGGCTTTACACAGTCAGTAAGTTTCTAATCTGGCCTACCTCTTCTAGTAATGATTGGTCCACTTTTATATCAGTCTTTATTTTTTCGCACGAATAGATGACCGTGGTGTGGTCCCTGCCTCCTAATTTTTGGCCGATTGACGGGTAAGAGATGTTGAAATCCTCGCGTAAAAGATACATGACGATTTGTCGTGGCCGGATCACTTCTTTATGCCTCGTTTTTTCATAAATGCTGTCTTCCTTGATGTTATAAAAGTCAGAGACAATTCTCACAACGTCCTTAATGGCGATGGTTTTTTTGGGTTTTATGTTATTTTTTATATAATTTCTGACATCAATCATCGATATTTCTCTACTTTTAAGTTGGGCGTGGCAAAGCAAGGTATTAACGGCCCCCTCAAGATCTCTAATGTTGCCGTTTATGGTGTGGGCGAGATAGTCTATGATCTCTGGTGACAGAGAAATGCTTTGCTGTAGTGCTTTTCTCGAAATGATGGCGATCCTCGACTCTTTATCGGGTGCCGGGATGTCGACTGTCATGCCGGCGGAGAGTCGGGACTTGAGTCTCTCTTCCAGGCCGGTAATAAAATAAGGATGTTTGTCAGAAGAAAAGATGATTTGTCGGTTGTTGTCGTAGAGAGTGTTGAACAGGTGGAACAGTTCTTCCTGGAATTTCTGTTTATCCGAGAAGAATTGGATGTCGTCGACTATTAAGACGTCATACTTGCGGTATTTCTCCTTAAAAACAGTCATTTTCTGGTTTTGGAGCGCGTTCATGCAATCTTGCCCGAATTGCTCGGATGTCATGTAATAAACTTTCTTGCTTGGGTTAGTTGTTTTGATGTGATTGCCAATCGCTTGAATTAAGTGAGTTTTGCCGTGGCCGGTAGCTCCGTGTATAAAAAGCGGGTTGTACATGATGCCGGGCTTTTTAATCACAGCTTGGGCGGCGGCGTGGGCCAGTTCATTAAAGGGGCCGATAACAAATGTTTCAAAGGTGTAGCGTGGGTTTAGATTGTCATCCTTGTTTACCGTTGCTTCCAACAGAGGAAGTTCTTTGGTATGGATCTCTTGACTCGGCCTCTCTTCCCTCTTGCGAGTCTCCTCTTTGTTTACCACATACTCAATGGCATGGATGGAATTCTCAAGATTCCTTAAGCTTCTAAGAATACTGTTGTGGTACTTAGTGAGGAGCCATTCTTTGACAAAAGCGTTGGGCACGGAGAGGATGACCACTCCGCCGTCTTCTTTAACAATGCGGGTGTCTTTAAACCAAGTTGTGAAGTTCGCGCTTGAGATGCTTAGCTCTATCTCCACCAGAACGCTTTGCCAAAGTTGTTTGTAGTCCATCATAGAAGTTGTGAGGTCACCATAGTATATCTTTTTAGAGTCTGATAAAAGCTTGTTAAAGACTAAAAAAATGTTTATAATGTGTTTATAACCTGTTAAGAAAAAATGTCTACAACATACAAACCAAAAAGGCGCAAGCGAGCGAGAACTCATGGCTTTCTTTCAAGGCAAAAAACGTCCACTGGCAGAAGGACTATTAGGAATAGACGAAGAAAGGGACGGTCGCGTCTTTCGGTCTGATGGCTCATTTTTATTTGCGTGTTACTCCAGCTGATAGAGTTATGCTGGTAATCTCTGTTTCAAAAAAGGTTTCTAAGAAAGCGGTTATACGTAACAGAATTCGTCGGCGTGTCCGCCCAATACTGCAAAAATTTATTTCTTCTCTTAAACCAGCCACCTATTTTATTATTGCTAAGCCGGGGGCCGAAGAAATTAAGGGGGAAACATTGGAAAAAGAATTAAAATCACTTATGATAATCTAATGTCTTTTCTCTACCACACCTTTTTTTTCGACCCGCTCTACAATGTGTTGATACTTTTATTCAAACTCTTGCCATGGGCTGATGCTGGTATCATTGTCATTCTTCTCACCATTTTAGTTCGTTTGATTATGTTTCCACTTTCGAGAAAGGCGGTGCTCACGCAAGTGAGAATGGCCGAAATAGCTCCGGATTTGGCTAAGATTAAGGAGCAATACAAAGATAAGGCCGAAGATCAGGCCAAACTAACTCTTGCTCTCTATAGAGAAAAAGGAGTCAACCCATTTTCAGGCATATTAGTCATCATCATTCAAATTCCTATTATTTTTGCCTTGTATCAAATTTTTCTATACTTTCCTGAGGTTAAATCTTCTCTCCTGTATTCATTTGTAACGGCGCCCGGACACATCAATACCACCTTTCTGGGCTTTTTGGATATCACGGCAAAGAGCGCCCCCATTGCTCTTTTGGCCGCCATCTCAACCTTTTTCCAATTCCAAATTTCTATGAAAGGACAAACTCCGCCTAAAGGGAATTCATTTGGTGATAATCTTACTCGCAGTATGCAGACTCAAATGA
>CAZYLR010000019.1:0-6711 GCA_964648835.1 uncultured Candidatus Saccharibacteria bacterium
CCAGCTTCGGTTTAGTTTTGAGCCTCTTGATTTTCTTGGCGAGCTTTACAGCCAACCTCTCATTCAATTTTTTCCCGTCAAGTATTTTTGCCATCGTATGCTTTGAAGTGCGGTAACTAAAATTAAGATTTCTTGAATCTTAATCCATTGATAAATTCGTATGCAGGGCCAGCGACAAAGCCCCAGCCAAAGCCCCACATCAGTTCTTCAAGTGGCGCGCTAAATACGAGGATACCAGAAATGTTCTTGAGCATCCACCACTTCTGAATGACGCCGTCAAAGATGAGGCCAAAGATAAAATAAAAAATAAACATGAGGATTCCAACAAGCAACCCACTAAGTAACGCGTCCTTCAAAAGATCGTGGCGGAAAAAAAGTATAGAGGCACCAATAATCAAAAAACTCAAAATGGAAACATAAATGGAATTGAAACCTAAAACTATGTTACCAACGAGCATCCAAGTTATTCCAAAAAGGGCAACTGCAAGCATCCATTTTGGGTGCGCTGGTAAATGTCTCCTTGCATGCTTTTTCCCAAAAAGTTCTTCATATATAACCGCCGCGATGCCACCGATAGCAAAACCGAAAAGTAAATCTTCTATGCCGATTGCCCAACCAGTAAAAAGTTCAGGATGCCAGTAATCACGCAAATAAAAAAATTCTGACATCGGCCCCATGGGGGCGACAACAAGAGACATTATGAAAATTTCTTTGCGTAAATCGCGGCGGAATATAAAAAGAATTATCCAAATCAGTAAGAAGAATAAATCACCGAGAAGGTATGTATATTGAAAACTATCAAACATATATGATTAAAAACTTTTCTCCCCATCAATATAGCACGCTTTTCTGTTTGGTGCTTCTGGAATAAATCTCACTTCCACTCTCCTTTAATTAACTTTTCTTTCTTTGCTTTAGTCCATTTCTTGATTTGAGCCTCTCTCTTTCTGGCTGAAGATTTATCTGGAAATTCTTTCGAAACATAAGCCAATACAAAAGGTCCTTGCTGAGTGGCCATCTGAGATCCCTTTCCTGAATTGTGCTTGATAATTCTTAGTTCTGGATTATTAGTAATTCCTGTATAGAAGTGTTTAAATCTTGACTCTGCAATATAGACGTACCAAAGCATAAGTAAATTATACTCCTTCGACATAGCTCAGGATAAAGCCCTTCGACTTCACTACGTTACGCTCAGGGTACTTCTCCTCGCTTGCATAATTTTTTAATGTTGTTCCGTCAAACTGTAACTACCTAGTGTTTACACTGAGCGAGCTTTGAAAAAGCGAGTCGAAGTGTGCGCCCAGTTGGAATCGAACCAACAACCTCTTCCTTAAAAGGGAATTGCTCTACCAATTGAGCTATGGGCGCAACTTGCCCCGCCGTGGCGGGGCCTTACTGAGAAGATTACAACTCTTAGAGCGGGATGTCTATGGCGTAGGCGCCGGCGCCGGTCAGTAAAAGGGACAGAGAGATGGCGAAAATGAGAAGATAAAAAACCATATCGCGCTTGAGAATTTCGCGTGCTTGCCATTCGACATAGAGCTCGATACCGGAAAAGATTACAAAGGCCAAAGCCGCCACTTGCGTCCAGAGACCAACCAACAGAAACATCCCGCCTGTTATTTGGAGCAGAGCATAGAGCGGTACAAATAAATCTGCCGGGCGGAGACCAAGAGTTTCAAAAGAAGCAGTCCATCTATCTTTCTCGCTCCGGAATTTTAAAAACCCAAGATCGATAAAGATGAAACCTAAAAGTACGCGCAAGATGAAGGGGCCGACGAACGAGTACATTAGGAGTTCTGGAAACGGATTAAGCATATTTATTTATAGTGAGCTTGTCGAATCTATGATAGCACTTTATTGCTTAGCGTGTCCCCAGAGATACGCACCATTACCGGTTTCTTCACAGGATCTTTCCATGTCGAGGTCCCATGAGGTTACACCGATAATCTCGGATATATCATGTGGATGTTTTCTGTCCTCGGCTCCCTTAAGTTTCAGAATATAATAATCTTGCAGCGATTGGTGATCGCATGGTCGCCACCATTGCCTGTCTTTGCAATGAGTATAGGCGTGTCCCTCTAGTTCCTCTGCGATGGCCTTGGGGTCGATTGGATAGCGGTTTACTTTTTGAGCGGCGAGCATGAGTTCCATGGCTCCGCTGTATCCATAGGCGGCATATCCAGAGGGGACTCCGTCAAAATGTTGACTATAAAGCGAAACAAAAGTTTTTGCTTCAGGAAGCATATCCTTGAGCCCCCAGTAGAAATGTGCTCCCCAGTACAGCCCCGTGGCTTTCTCTGGTGGTATACGTTCCATCACAGGAAGCTCGGAAAGGGTGTTTACAATACTCATTTTTCTTTGAAGCCCAGCGGTGTTTACATCCTCAATAAATTTAAGCTGGTCCGCGCCAAAATTTGCTCCGATGAGTACCTCGGGCTTGGCTTTTAAAATTGCCGGGAAATGTTTAGAAAAATCATCCGAAGCTTTGGCTGGAAATGGTATTTTTGCCACTCCGATGATTTGGGCATTCATCTCTTTGGCGAGAAGTTCATACGCTCTTAAGACATGCTGTCCCCATTCGTAATCAGACATTAAAATAAATACTTTCTTTCCGAGATTTTCAAAAACCCACCTACCCATTCCCTGGACCGTCATGTGGGGAGTGAGCGCTTCGTGGAAGGTATAGGGTCCGAGATTGGAAGCCGTGGTAATCTCGTTTGACTGGCCGATGCTCACAAAAAGAATTCCAGCTTTTTTTGTTTCCTCATTAATAAAAAGTTGAGTTCCGGCCGAAAGTCCCCCAACCAAAAAATCAATTTTTTCCTTCTCGATGAGATCTCGCGTTCCCTCGGCGGCTTTTTTAGGGTCGCTCGTATCGTCTCGCGTGACAATTTCTACTTTCTTTCCGGAAATTCCTCCCTGGCCATTAATCTCTTCTACAGCTAACGTTACGCCACGCAACTGGTCTTGCGCCGACCATCCATATACTCCGGAGAGCCCCGAGATAAAACCGAGCTTAATAGTTTCTTTCATAGGCCATTCTAGATATAATACTTCTTATAATAACAAAAACGAATTATAATAGAAAACAATGGTTCGTCAGCACAAGATACAAGCCGCATCGAATTGGTTGCGGCTGGTAAATAATTTATCCAGATCTTTTAATCTTGCCTCCCGAGATATTGAGGAGGTTTTGCAGTCTCTTTTAAAAGAGCTACTGAAGGAGCTGGGCGCTAACGCAGTAGCGATATGGACGGTTGAGGAAAAAACTCAATTTATGAAAATCGAAGCATCCGCCGGACTCGATAGTCTGTATGTTCGCTACTTTAATAAAACCGACAGGGTGAAGATTGGCCAAGGAATTGTGGGGAAGGTCATGGTTGAGAGAAAAACGCGCTACGTTGCTTCCGGTAAGAAAAATTCGCTTAATATCCCGCGGTGGAGCGCCATCGATCGAGATGAAGGGTTTAGCGCATCAGTCGCGGCTCCCATGTTCATTGGTAAGAATATCGTAGGGGCGTTTGAGGTGTTTTACAAAAAACAAAAAACCTCATTTCTCGCGGGCGAATTGCAATTTATAGAAATTACCGCTGATCAGGTGGCCGTCACGATTGAAAATATCAAGAACTATGAAACCATCGTGCGCTCCGAGAAAAATCTTCTTGATCAGGTTGAACGGCTTTCCGAGCTCCAAAAAACCACCCAATCGCTCAGCTTAAGCGTTAATAAATCAATTGATGAGCCCCTTAAGGTTTTTAACGAATATCTGGAAAAGCGGTTTGACATCAAGGGGTTGGTGCTATTTCAAAAAGAAGAATCGAGCGGTGTTTTGAGGCTCATAACCTCATTGGGGGTCTCAAAGCCGATGAACGATTATCTGAAAACTCACCTCCAACAACCCGGTCCTGGAACCTTATCGGGATTGGCGTTCCAAGACAAAGAGATAAAGACTTCGTCAAAAGTTTTTGTTGATGAGCGATTCATGAAGCCCTCGCGAATCATGCTTTCCATAGAAAAGCGGTCCGCCATGATTGCATTACCGCTTGTGGTTCGAGACGAAGCGATGGGGGTTATGGTTGCGCTTTACGAGAAACCGCATGTATTTTCGCGGGAGGAGATCGCGATTTTGGATATGGCTGCGCGATTTTTAGGAGTCTCGCTTCTTAATATTAATTTCTTTGAATCTCTAGTTTCGGAGAAGCAAAAAACGGCAAACATAATCAATAGCTTAAATGAAGGCATCATTTTATATGGCAACGATAGCAAGATTCTTCTTTTGAATCCTAAGGCCGAGGAATTATTGCTGGTTCGAACGGAAGACGTTATTGGGCGAATCATAACGCGGGAAGTTTCCGAAGAAAATATTTTCTTGAAGAATATATATAACATAGGCAATTTGTTGCTTGGCGACAATGACAAAACCGAATATGCTACCGAAGGATCCGAGCGTATCATACTTGAGGTCTCTTCGGTGCCAGTTTATGGCGTGGGGCATGAAAAGATCGGTTTTATGCATACTCTTCGGGATATAACCAAGGAAAAGGAAATAGAAATGCTTAAATCCAAATTTTTGGTTACCGCCTCGCATCAGTTGCGTACCCCTATCTCCGGTTTGAGGTGGGCGCTTGATATTTTGGAGAAAGGGGAGAAGGGAGCCCTGAATCCGGCCCAGCAGGAATTGGTTCAAAAGACTTCCATGGTTGCCACAGGCCTGAATGATTTATTAAATGACCTTCTGACTATTACCAAAGCGGAAGAAGAAGGGCTTCTTTACGATTTTAAAAAGCAAGATATTTTACCTATTCTCAAGAAAATTATCGCGGATTTAGAGATGCCAAGCAAAGAATACAATGTCACATTATCTTTCATTGAGCCGTCGGCTCCGCCGCCGCAGGTAAATGTCGACTCTGTCGCCATTTCCCAGGCGATTCGAAATGTTATTGATAATGCCCTACGCTATTCATTGCCCAAGGGCATAGTGGGTGTTTCTTTAGACGCGGCAGAAGGCAATATTGTTATCAGAGTTAGAGATTCTGGCATAGGCATATCCAAGGAGGATCAAAAATTTATTTTTACCAAGTTTTATCGCGCCAAAAATGCGCCAGCTCAACAAACCAGAGGTTCCGGATTAGGTCTTTATCTAAGCAAAAACATCATTGAAAGACACAAGGGGCGCGTAGTTTTCAGTTCGAAAGAGGGCGAGGGGACGGAATTTTATATTTATCTGCCAGCGGCGACTCCGTAGAGTCGCCGATTACTTATTTTACTTCCTTGTCGAAGACAGTTTCCTGGGCGGAACCGAAGACCCCCTCTTTTTCCAGAATGGCTTTTCGCAAATAGGCGCTGACATAACCGAATGCAAGTCCTATCATAGTGGCTAGCCAGAAGGGCCAGAGCGAGTTTTCCGGCGTGGTTATCCCCGCACCTCCGAAACCTCCGAACACATAAGCAAAGTATCCGGCAAAGGAAAAGAAATAGGCGGGAGCCAATTCAAACCAATCAGTGAGTTCAAGCAACACTATGATAAAACATACGACAAAGACCGTTGCCGGCAGTCCAAAGGTTGCCCCAAAAACGTCCGTGAAATAGGGCATGGCCCAAAGAGTGATATACCCGAAGGCGATACCTCCGGTAAGTCCGATAATTTCTTTAGGAAGCCGGGATGGTTTAGCACCGGCTATGAAGTAGAGCGCCCAGCTTATAAATATCGCCCAAACTGGGATACTTAGCCAGTTTGCAACAAACAAGGAGAACCCAGCTAGAAGTCCAATAATAACCGGGATTGGTAGAAACTTAGTGAATGTCATTTAAATTTGTTATAGTTTATAAACGCAATCTCCTCACTAATTATAGGGTATAGGTTTGGCATAGCAAACTACCCTGTGGATATCTTTAGGTAAACAACTTTTGATGAATGGAACAGAAGTGGGCGCTGCGCGTTCCGACAATGATACGCTTGATAACACCCCTGCATCCTTTCTTAATGCAAGCGCGGCTTATCTGCCGATAGGCATGATGGTGATTTTGGAAGTTACCTTTTTCTCCCCTGATGTTTCGGTAGTCGGACATGGAATCTCCGCCGAAGTCAATGCCTTTTCTCAAAGTTTCTTTAATGGCCTTAAACATGGCTCGAAGATTTTGCTCCGGTATTTGGTCTGGGCGCGAGAGAGGGTGAACTCCGGCGCGCCAGAGAATCTCGTCGGAATAAATATTACCGATACCGGCGATTAGACTCTGGTCCATTAAAACTTGCTTGATTTTGCCCCTCGGTTTCTTCTGTATTTGTGAATTAAAAATTGTAAATTGGAAATTATTTCCCAGCGGCTCCGGTCCAAGGTACTTGAGGTGCAGAGACTTTTCCAGTTCGGAAGTTTTTACCAATGTCACTTTGGCAAATTTACGCATATCGGAGAGTACTAAATGCTTACCGTTATCGAGCTTGAAATCAAGCCGGATGAATCGAGTTTCCGGGCGATCATAAACGAAGTGGCCTGTCATTTTCATATGGACCAGGATTGTCTCGCGATTTGAGAGATGGATTAAAACATTCTTAGCTCTTCTTTGAGCCTTCAATATCTTCTGGCCAATAACTTTCTTCTTAAATTTCTTAAAAAATTCAGGATTCTTGATTTCTTCTTTGCCTTTATAAAATGAGCTATTGTAGCTTGTCGAAACCCCAACAATTTTTCTACCCCTAACCGTCCTGTT
>CAZYLR010000020.1:0-6574 GCA_964648835.1 uncultured Candidatus Saccharibacteria bacterium
ATTTCGAACATGATTATACAAATCAAGAATGCCGGCAGCGCTGGCCATGTTCGTGTTCTGGTGCCTTACTCCAAGTTTAAGCACTCTATAGCAGAGGTGTTAAAGAAAGAAAATTTCATCAAAGACGTTGAAACCGAATCTCAAAAGGGTAAAAAGATGTTAGCTATGAATCTTTTCATGGAAAATCGTGTGCCGAAAATCAAAGGGGTAAAGCGGATTTCCAAACCGTCGAGGAGGATTTATAAAAAATCTTCCGATATCCGTTCTGTTAAAAATGGTTACGGAGCCCTCATCCTTTCCACTTCTCAAGGAATAATGTCCGGCCGCGAGGCAAGACGAGCTAGCCTCGGTGGCGAAGCCCTGTTTACCATATGGTAGTTTATTGTTATGTCTAGAATAGGGAAAAAAATTATCATACTGCCGGCAAATACCGAGATTAAAGTCTCTGGCGGTAGCGTTTCGGTCAAGGGGCCTTTGGGCGAACTTTCGCGCATCCTTCACCCGGCGATTGATGTCAAGATTAGCGGCAACGAAGTGAGTATTCATCCGAAAAAGTTGACTCTCGAATCACGGGCTCTTTGGGGCACTTTCGCTTCCCACATTACCAATATGGTTTCCGGCGTCAACAAACCATTCGAAAAGAAACTCATTCTCGAAGGCATTGGCTTCAAGTCTGAAGTTAAAGGTAGCCCCGCTTCACCCCGCCAAGGCGGGGCAAGCGGGGCAAGTGAGATTATTCTGGCACTAGGCTTCTCTCATCCAGTGATTGTCTCGATCCCTAAGGGCCTCGAAGTTACCGCTGAGAAAAATGTCATAACCATATCCGGCTCGGATAAAGAAGCAGTTGGTCAGTTCGCCTCCAAACTGCGTTCGCTCAAGAAACCGGAGCCCTACAAAGGCAAGGGTATGCGCTATCAGAGTGAGATAATCAAGCGCAAACAGGGTAAAAAATTAGTATAATGCAATCCGCACGCGACAGAAGGCACAAGAAAATTAGAGCGAAAATTTCCGGCACTTCCACTTGCCCGCGCCTGTCTGTTTATAAATCAAATACCGCCATCTACGCCCAGCTTATCGATGACGACAAGGCCGTTACTTTAGCGTCCGCCACCGGCGTGGACGCTCTCAAAGTCGGCGCGGAAATTGCCAAAAAAGCGACAGCCAAGAAAATTGAGAAAGTGGTCTTCGACCGAGGTGGCTATATTTATACTGGTAAAGTTCGTATTCTTGCCGAGAGTGCGCGTAAAGCTGGGTTAAAATTCTAGTTCGACAAGCTCACTATAAATAGTATGAACGAAGAAACAAATACAATTATTCCCGTCGACCCAACCCCGGTCATTCCTACTCCCAAAGTTCGAGAGAACAGAGGGGGGGATAGAGGCAAGAGGTCAAACCGTCGTTCGTCACGCCGCGACCCTCGTGCTAAACCGGAATTTGACCAAAAAATCGTCAGTCTCCGACGTGTCACTCGCGTGATGGCTGGTGGCAGACGCTTCAGCTTCTCAGTTTGCTTGGTGGCGGGCAATAGAAAGGGGTCTGTGGGTGTAGGTCAAGGCAAGGCTGGAGATACGCCACTTGCCATAGAGAAAGCTTTTCGTGACGCCAAAAAACACATGATTACGGTCAATACCACCAAGGAAATGTCTATCCCGCACGAAGTGGAGGCCAAATTCAGCTCTTCACGCGTAAAGATTATGCCAGCCCGGGGCAAGGGTATTCTCGCAGGGAGCTCCGTGCGCACAGTTCTCGAGCTTGCCGGTCTCCGAGAAATAGGCGCCAAGCTTTTCTCAAGGTCGAAGAACAACGCTAATAATGCCTTTGTAGCCATAAAGGCGCTTAAACAACTCGAGACCACTAAAATAAGAGACCGCAAATAGCATGCAATTTCATAATCTTCAAGCCAAGACAAAAAGAAAATATGCGCGACAAGTGGGACGTGGCGGTACGCGTGGTAAAACGGCCGGTCGTGGCACTAAAGGTCAGAATGCTCGCGCCGGCCGCAAGAAACGACCGGAGCTACGCGATATAATTAAACGCATACCGAAACTTCGCGGTCGCGGCAAGTCATCTTTGAAATCTTTCCAGATTAAGCTTAAGGGGGACGCTCTCAAGGCGCGCTTGGCGCTAAATAAAAATGTCTAAACTTATTGAGAAATTAAGACTTATTTTCGGCGACCAATCGCTTCGCAAGCGGATATTTTTTATTCTCGGTATTTTAGCTGTTTCTCGCTTGTTTGCCATCATTCCTATTCCAGGGATTGATACCATGCGTCTCCAGAGTCTCTTTGCCGGGTCTGAATTTCTTAGTCTTTTAAACATTTTCTCTGGGGGAGGACTCTCCAATCTATCCATAGTGATGCTTGGCGTTGGTCCTTTCATTACGGCCTCGATCATCATGCAACTTATGACTGTGATGGTGCCGAAGCTCAAAGCGCTTTACCAAGAAGAAGGGGAGGCGGGCCGGCGCCGATTCGCCCAATACTCACGGCTCTTGACAGTACCATTGGCAATTATCCAAGGCTACGCGTTTATCAAACTACTCCAAGGGCAAAGTATTCTGCCTCCACTTCCCGTGAGTCATCTTGCGGTGGATATCTTAGTGATTGTAGCGGGCTCGGTGCTTCTGATGTGGCTTGGCGAACTCATAACAGAATTCGGAGTTGGTAATGGCGTTTCTCTCATTATCTTTGCCGGCATTGTCTCGCAGTTGCCAACGGCGGTGAGTCAGCTTATTTTTACATTTGACTTAGCACAAATACCCATCTATGTTGCGGGTCTTGCCGTCGCTGTTTTAGTCACCTTTGGCGTGGTAATAGTGACGGAGGCGGAGCGGCCGATACCAATTACTTACGCCAAGCAAGTCAGAGGCGGGCGTAGTTACGGGGGTCTCTCCACCTATTTGCCTTTGCGCGTCAATCAGGCCGGTGTCATTCCCATTATTTTTGCGCTCTCGATTCTTCTTTTCCCTCAAATGATTTTCCAATTCCTGACCCAATCAAGCGTGGGCTTAATAGGAGATGTAGCTAGTTTCGCGTTAGCGCTACTCTCCAACTCCTGGTTTTATACTTCGGCTTATTTTGTACTGGTTTTTCTCTTTACTTATTTCTATACCGCTGTTACTTTCGACCCTGATTCCATTGCTACCAATCTTCAGAAATCCGGTGCCTTTGTTCCCGGAGTGCGACCGGGCGAGGCCACTTCCGACTACATTTCGCGTATTCTCACTCGTCTGACTCTAGTAGGAGCGCTTTTCTTGGGCGTTATTGCTATCCTGCCTCTCATTCTGCGTTCTTTGACGGGCATCCAAGCTCTAGCTATCGGGGGTACGGCGCTTCTTATCGTGGTCTCTGTTGTGATTGATTTAGTGAAGAAGATTGACGCGCAAGTTTCTGTGCGAGAGTATTAAGCGATGATAAAAACTTTTGTTCTTATGGGTCTCCCTGGTTCGGGCAAAGGTAAGCAAGCTGATTTTTTGAGTCAAAGAACGGGGTTTGTCATATGCGACACAGGTGACGAGTTACGCAAGTTGGCCGCAGAAAATAACGATCTTGGTCGAAAGGTGGTAAAGATATTGAATAGCGGGGATATTCTGCCACATTGGTTTGGTTTTCACTTCTTTATCACCCGTCTGCTCGGTCTCTCTTCAGACGATGGAATCCTTTTTGAAGGCGTGGGGCGCAAAGAGCCGGAGGCTAGGCTTTTTGCCGAGGTTTGTGAGTGGCTGGGGCGGGATTTTAGAGTACTTCACGTCAAAGTATCTGAAGTCTCTGTTGCCGAACGTCTGCGTAAACGTCAAGAGATTGAGGGTCGTAAAGATGATGACCCTTTAGTCTTTCAAAACAGGTTAAAGAATTTCTACGAACATACTGCTCCCGCTGTAGAATATTTTCGTTCCATAAACAAGGTGATTGATATCAATGGCGAACCGCTACCGGACGCGGTCTTTGCTGAAGTATGGCAAAAAGTTTCTGCTTTATGATTAAACTAAAAAACCCGGAAGAAATAGAGATTTTGCGTGAAGGAGGCAAGAGGCTGGCGGAAATTCTCTCAGCTCTCGCCTTGAAAGTGGTGTCCGGTGTTTTGGCGCTCGAACTTGAAGAAGAAGCCATGAGACTGATAAAAGAGGGTGGAGACAAACCGGCTTTTCTAGGGTATCGACCGCAGGGCGCCAAGCGTCCATTCCCCGCGGCACTCTGTGTTTCCGTAAACGATGAGATTGTCCACGGTATACCCAATGAGACAGAGAAAATCATAAAAGAGGGCGATATCGTCTCTCTGGACTTTGGCCTTCTGCATCGCGGCCTTATTACTGATGCTGCTATTACCGTACCAGTCGGCGAAGTTGGCGAGGAATCGAAAAAACTCATTGAAACAACCAGAACAGCGCTTGCGAGCGGTATCAAAACTGCTTTGCCAGGTTCGACTATAGGCGATATAGGCGCTGCCATAACGAGAGTTGTCCGAGAGAGCGGTTTTACCCTCGCAGATAGTCTGGTCGGCCATGGTGTTGGGTATAGAGTCCATGAGGATCCGTTTGTTCCAAATTTCGGCGTTGTCGGGATGGGAGAAAAATTAGTGCCGGGATTAGTCATCGCTATTGAGCCGATGGTCAATATCGGTAGATCCGGCATCAAAACGTCATCCGATGGTTACACTATCAAGACTCGCGATGGCTCTAGAAGCGCTCACTTCGAACACACGGTTGCAATCACAGAGAAAGGCAATATAATACTGACTTTATGATGAAACATCTGAAAGAGGAAAAAACTTTTGTTCTTATTAAACCCGATGGCGTACAAAAAGGGTTAATTGGAGAAATTATTAAACGTTTTGAACAGAGGGACCTTAAAATTGTGGCTTTGGAGTTGTTTCAGCCGACGGTGGAGGAAATTGATAAACATTATCCCAAAGATCCAACGTGGATTGCTCGTCTGGGTGAAAAAAGTCTTGGCACTTATCAAAAATATAATATCGACCCCAAACCGATCCTTGGTACCGATAACCCGGCTGAAATTGGGAAAATGGTGAGAGGTTGGATTGTAGATTATATGAGCTCGGCGCCTCTGGTGCGCGTAGTGGTGCAGGGACTCCATGCCGTTGATATGGTTCGTAAAATCGCCGGTTCAACTCTGCCGTATCAGGCGGATATGGGTACTATTCGAGGCGATTTCTCAAACGATTCACCGGCTCTGGCAAACAGCGAAAAGCGAGCTGTGATGAACCTAATGCATGCTTCAGAGACACAGGAGGAAGCCAAGCATGAGATCACACACTGGTTTGACGATTCAAACATCTTGGACTACAAGCGATTTGGTGTCGATGAGTAGACGGAGAGACTTTACGGCATGTTTTTAGAGACAAGTCTATACGATATCAACAGTTTTTTTATTCTTATGCGTTATAATGTATGCAGGGTTATTTGAGGTATTATCTAGCTAAAATATTTTTAGGGAGTCCTAATCGTTTTGCCCCTTGGGGCAGATCTGCGGACACCCACCTAGTTTTGAAACTAGGGTATACCAAAATAACCCTACAAAAGCGCTCCGCTTTCGCGGAGATTTTTTGTTAGAATGAGATAATGAAAAAATATCCACTTTTATACATCGCCTTTGTTCTGGTTATACTCTTAGCGGTTGTTCATTTTGTCGCGGATGCCCTCTATCTCTACTGGGCTTTATGGTGGTTCGATAATCTATCACATTTTCTGGCAGGATTTTCGCTTGGATTTTTCTCACTCCATATTTTCTATGAATCCGGTCTCTTTGGAAACAAATTATCATTATCGAAAGCAGTCTTTATAAGTTTTATATTCGTGATGATACTCGGTGGTGTTTGGGAAATTTTCGAATATATAAATGGTCTCACTCAATCCACGGAGAAATATTCTCTCGATGTGATACACGATTTGTTATCGGATGCTCTGGGAGCTATCCTTGCGCTTTTGTTGTCACCGCTTCTAGCGGGATCCCGCCACAGGCGGTGACGAAACGGTTTCTAAGATTTTCTTGAGTACTTCGGGTTGTTTTAGGGCGATCTCTGCAAGAATTTTTCTATCCAATACGATATCCGCTTTTTTTAAAAGGGGAATAAACTTTGAATAAGAAACCCCGTTCTCTTTAAGCAGGGCAGAAAGACGCACGTTCCAAAGGCGACGGAAGTCACCCTTCTTATCTCTCCTATGCTCGAAGGAGTATGTCCCGGCATGCATGATAGCTTCATTGGCCTGTCTCTCTTTCTTTGAGCGACCGTACCTATAGCCCTTCACCTTACGGAGAATATTTTTTCTGCTTTTGAGCGCGTTTACGCCTTTCTTTACTCTGGTCATTGAAGTACTTGTAGTGAGCTTGTCGAACTATAAATTAACTAAATAGCGACTTCTTGATTTATTGCTCATATGGAATTCGGTCTTACGGTTTTTAGTGGATTTTGTCGCTTGGCGTTCCTTGGCGTTGAAATGGTCCTGCCCGGACTTACGTGCCAAAAGCTTGCCCGATTTGGTGACCTTAAGGCGCTTGGCATAAGACTTATTGGTTTTCATACTCATGGTGAGCTCTACATACTACTTATTTTTCGC
>CAZYLR010000021.1:0-6101 GCA_964648835.1 uncultured Candidatus Saccharibacteria bacterium
TCTTCTCAAGCACCTGCCTTAAGAGATGGTCCATAAACGGCCTGTCATTCGTACCCGGCGCGAATTCTCGAATATTTTTTTCAAAAACAGGATAAATCTCTTCTACTCTCGCTTGTCCCGAGCTTGTCGAGGGAAAATCCCACTCAAACAGAGTTTGGAGAATGATTGACCTCGATAGGTGTCGGTTTGACATAAAGAACAAAAGAACTATTATTTATTTAATTTTTTCGCTTTTTTCTCAAGTTTAGCTGTTAAATCAATAATTTTTCTACCGCGATAAGTACCACTTACTTTCGAAAGTCTGTGCCGTAGATGAAAATTGCCCAACTCATCCTTCGAGAGAGTGGGCTTGGCTAACGCTTGGTGAGAGCGCCTATTTTGGGTATGAGACCTCGTATGTCTCATTCGTACTGTCATGGTCTCACTCTAGCATCTAAATTCATAAATGAAAAGCCCCGCACCGAGCGCAAGCTCTGGTGCGGGGCTAAAGGTACAGATCCCTGAGAGCCGCCAGAAACACTCCGTGGTGGGTAGGGAAGAGTCCGCCTCTTCTTATAACCCGCAAGTCAACCCATCGGAGCTGTGACAGGACGGTATCGCCGTCCACGATGGGCTTTTGATCGCGTAAGCGCCCCGAGCAGTCATCAATTTCGACTAAATACCCGAACTGAATGAGCTTCGGGTCCGACGGGGATGGTGCTTTGTAGACTTCCCTGCCACGCTCGACCTTGAGTCCGGTCTCCTCCAAAACCTCCCTTCTCATTGTGTTAAACGGTTCCTCTGAACCTTTTTGCATCCCGCCCGGGAACTTAATCTGGACTTCGCTTTTCCGTCCTGTCCTCGGGTCGGTTGAGACTGAATTAACGACTAGTGCTTCCATTCCCTCTCGTGTTTGGCGGCAGATGACCGCGCATGCAAAATGCATAGGAACCTCCTTTTCTACCTCTTATTATACTACACTTACTTACGTCTTGTCAAATGCTTCAAAAAGCTCTGACGGTGAATAACTGTAGAGCCAAATTTTCGGATGGCTTGCCGATGCAGACTAGTGCCATAACCCTTATGCATATCAAAATTAAATTCTGGAAACTTTTTTGAGAGTCCGACCATTTTCTTGTCACGTATCACTTTTGCCACTATGGAAGCGAGTGAAATAATTGGAATCTTTTCATCCCCTTTTATGACCGTGAGTTGATGTCTAAACTGCTCCGGTGCCTTTATACCTCCGTCAAGATATACTTGGGAATCCTCTGACACACCGAGAGCTAAAAGACTTCTTTTAATACCGAGTCTGATGGCGTAGGAAATACCTTTCCGGTCTATGACTTTTTCCGAGACAAGCGAGACGGCAAAATCTAGAGCACCTTCTTTACGAGCCTCGAGAGCCAAAGCAAACCACAATTCTCTATCACTAGGAGAGAGCTTCTTTGAATCTTTAATACTCTTGAAAAAGAGTTTATTAAAGCTTAACGGAATCGAAACTGCTCCCACCGCCACTGGTCCGGCTAGCGGCCCTCTGCCTGCTTCATCGATGCCTACGACATATCGCATTTTATACATTATAATACCCGCATGTCTCGATTCGTGCATCTCCATACCCACAGTCATTACTCCCTCCTCGAAGCTTTGCCAAAAATTCCAGACCTCGTCAAGAAAGCCAGACTCTCGGACATGAAAGCACTCGCCCTGACTGATTCTGGCAACCTTTACGGCGCCATAGAATTCTATAAAGAATGCCGGGAACAAGAGATTAAACCGATAATCGGAGTTGATTTCTATGTAGCCCGTCGAACAAGAAAAGATAAGGAAGCCAGAGTTGATAATGAACGAGATCGACTTATTTTACTTGCGGAAAATAATGCTGGATATCTAAATTTACTCAAACTGGTTACTGATTCGTATCTTGAAGGATTCTACTATAAACCACGCATAGATCGTGAACTTTTGGAAAAATACAATGATGGCTTGATCGCAATTTCTACGCCCGCCCGCCACGGCTTCGCCGCAGGCGAGTCGGGCGGGGAGTCAAAATGGTATCGAGAGATCTTTGGAGAAAGATTTTATCTTGGAGTCACTCCCCAAAGCTTACCGAATTTAAAAAAGAAGGACGAAAATATAGTAGCTATCTATGATGTCCACTATTTAGAACCAGCTGACAGACCCGTTCTTGATACTCTCGTTTCCATTCAAGGACAGTTGCGCGAGAATCACACTTTCAATAAAGAAGTGGATCGCTCCTTTATCTCCGCAGATCAAGCCAAAGAAGATTTCAGGAACTTTCCTGAAGCTATTGAGAATACAGTCAAGATTGCTGATAGATGCAATGTGGAACTCGAGCTCGGCAAGTGGGTATTCCCGAACTATGTGGTAGAAAGCGGCAAGTCGTACAACGAGGAACTGCGCATAATTGTCTACTCCGGACTCGAGAAGAAAAAACTAAATAAAACTTCTGAAATAATAGAGCGAATTGAGTATGAACTAAAAATTATAACGGATAAGGGTTACGCTCCATACTTCTTGGTTGCCGCCGACCTTCTACGTTATGCGCACAATCACGGTATCTTAACAAACACAAGAGGCTCGGCGGCAGGTTCAATGGTTACCTATCTTTCAGGCATTACTACTATTGACCCCATTAAGTATGCTCTGCCCTTTGAGCGCTTTCTCAACCCAGACCGACCATCACCGCCAGATATCGACCTTGATATCGCCGATGATAGACGAGATGAGTTAATTGAATATGCCCGCCACAAATACGGTGCTGACCACGTGGCCCAAATAGGCACCTTCGGCACTATGATGGCCCGTGGGGCTGTGCGTGATGTGACTAGAGCTCTCGGTTTCTCTTATACCCTAGGCGATCAAATTGCCAAACTTATTCCGATGGGAGCACAAGGATTCCCCATGACTCTCGATCGAGCTATGAAGGAAAATCCTGATCTCAAAAAGCTTTACGAGGAAGATGCTGACACCAAGACCATCATTGAAATGGCAAAGAAAATTGAAGGTAATGCACGCCACGTCTCTGTGCATGCCGCAGGAGTGGTCATTTCACCAAAACCGCTCGTCGAATACACTCCACTACAGTATGACACCAAGGGTGAAAAGAAAATTATCACCCAATACGACATGTACTCTCTGGATCCCAATGCTGGTGGAGAGATGACTGTAGGACTTTTAAAATTCGATTTTTTGGGCATTAGAAATCTTGCCATTATTGCTGAAACTCTAGTCCGTATTGAAAAGATTGAAGGCAAAAAAATTACGATAGAGAAAATACCTATTGACAATAAGAAGACTTTTGAAATGCTCACCCGCGGAGAAACCGAAGGAACATTCCAGCTCAATGGTGACGGCATGACGCGCGCTCTCATGGAACTAAAGCCAAATACTATTCATGACATTAATGTCATGGTCGCCCTCTATCGTCCCGGACCAATGGACAACATCAGGGAATACATTGCAAGAAAACACGGCACGAGACCCATTACTTATCTTCATCCCAAGATGAAAGATTTTCTAGATACTACTTACGGCGTGTTGGTCTATCAAGATGACCTTCTTATGACAGCTCTTGAAGTGGCGGGTTATTCTTGGGGCGATATAGATAAATTCCGCAAAGCCGTCGGTAAAAAAATTCCGGAGGAGATGAGAAAGCAGCATATCAGCTTCGTTAAAGGTTGCGAGAAGCACGGCGGTATGAGTAAAGACAAGTCTGAGGAACTCTGGAAACTATTTGAACCATTCCAGGGATATGGTTTCAACAAAGCCCATGCGGCAAGTTACGGTCATGTGGCTTACATCACGGCTTACTTGAAAGCGAATTTTCCCGCCATTTATATGTCCGCCGTACTTACGGCGGAATCCGGCGACGTAGAGAAAATAGGTGTCATGATTAAAGAATGTAAGCGCATGGGGATAGAAGTCCTACCTCCATCTATTAACGAGAGTTTTTCTCAATTTACGGTGGTAAATGAAAAACCGTATAAAATACGTTTCGGTCTAACTACAATAAAAAACTTTGGACAAGGAATTTCGAGCGCCATCACCACCGAAAGAAAACTTAACGGCAAGTTCAAAGATCTAGCTGACTTCCTCGACCGCGTTAAGGATAAAAACTTGAATAAAAAATCTCTTGAATCACTTATAAAGTGTGGGGCTCTCGATGAATTTGGCGAACGCGGCAGACTACTTTCCAACATTGACAATCTGCTCGAATATCATCGTGAAAGAATGAGAGCGCCCAATAATCAAGACTCTCTCTTTGGCCTGATGTCTGACACTTCCACCCTACCGGGTCTACGTCTCCTTGACGCTCCAATCGCTACACAAAAGGATAAACTACTGTGGGAGAAAGAACTTCTCGGTCTCTATATCTCTGGCCATCCACTTGAAGCATATAAAGATAAACTTCTGACACTCCAAATTAATATCGAAAAGCTTCCCGACTTGCGGGAAGGTGATACTACTGTTATCGCGGGCATAGTCGAGGAAGTGCGCGATGTTCTAACCAAGGGGAATGAGCGTATGGTCTTCATGCGTCTGGCTGATTTATCTGGCATTATTGAGGTGGCAATCTTTCCAAGAATTCTCAACGAATTTCGCTCTTTCATCCAACCGGAAACCTGCATCGCTATTAAAGGTAAAGTCTCGAAACGTAAAGGCGAGACTTCCTTTATTGCCGAGAAGATAAGGGCGCTGTAAGATAAAACAACATGGAAGAACAGAACGATCATCGTCGATTGGGCAGAGAGCTAGATTTATTCACTTTCTCTGACCTCGTGGGTAGCGGTTTACCACTTTGGACTCCTAAAGGCACGTTACTACGCAATCTCTTAGACGATTTCGTTTGGGAATTACGTAAAGAGCGTGGGTATGAGAAGGTAGAGATTCCTCATATCTCCAAGAAAGATTTGTATGAGAAGAGCGGACATTGGGATAAGTTTAGAGATGATCTTTTCCGTATTACTACCCGCGAGGGAGATGAGCTCGCCCTTAAACCTATGAACTGTCCTCATCACACTCAGATATATGCGCGGAAGCCATGGAGCTATCGCGAACTCCCGCAGAGATATGCAAACTCGACAATGTGTTACAGGGACGAACAATCAGGAGAACTTAATGGTCTTTCTAGAGTGCGAGCTTTTACTCAAGATGATGCCCACGTCTTCTGCCGTATAGAACAAGCGGAAGAAGAGATACAGAAAATTTGGGATATTGTGCATATTTTTTATCAAGCGTTTGGGATGAACCTCCGTCTGCGTCTTTCGCTTCGCGACCCAGAACAGCCAGAAAAATACTTAGGAAACCAGGAATTATGGGGGGAAGCGGAAACCATCCTCAGAAAAGTCGCTAGGGCAAATAAAACTGAATATCATGAGGCACCCGGCGAAGCAGCTTTCTACGCACCCAAACTAGACTTTATGACTAATGATTCACTCGGTCGCGAGTGGCAAGTTGCAACCATTCAACTTGATGTAAATATGCCTGAACGTTTTGATTTAACTTGTGTCAATGAAAAAGGTGAAGACGAACGTATAGTTATGATTCATGCCGCGATCATGGGTTCTTTTGAACGCTTCCTGTCTGTTCTTATCGAACATTGCGGTGGTAAGTTTCCTCTCTGGCTTTCACCAATTCAAGTAAAAGTTTTACCCATCGGGGAGGCTCATTTTGAATACGCCAAGGAAGTTTTTAAAAAATTAAGAGCAGAAAATATTAGAGTAGAAGTGGACGATTCAAACGAAAGCTTGGGGAAAAAAATCAGAAATGCCAAAACTGAAAAAGTGCCTTATATGTTAGTCATCGGAGACAAAGAGGTTGGGGAAGGCAAAGTCACTCTTGAAAGTCGCGATTCCGGTAATCTAGGACAACTTGAGGTCGAAGAACTTATCTCCAAGCTCAAGCAAGAAATAAAAGAAAGAAAATAAACTGTTAAAAGTTAAGTAATTTAAGTGCCTGTTCTCTATCCACTGCCCACAAAAATGTGCTAAGACGCGGTCCGGTATCCTTGCTTATGAGCAAATTATAAACATCTTTGAAAAATGCGCGCTGTTCCTTTTTTAGTTCTTCCTCACTCAAGTTCGGAGATTTTGGAATAT
>CAZYLR010000022.1:0-6023 GCA_964648835.1 uncultured Candidatus Saccharibacteria bacterium
AAGACTTATTGGTTTTCATACTCATGGTGAGCTCTACATACTACTTATTTTTCGCTAGGTGTCTAGTTCAAGCTCTTTCAATGATAGTGGTCATGCCCTTGGGGCTCTTTTTCGCAGGATCGGCGACTTTGTAGTTCACACTCACGAATTTAAGCATGCGTTCAATACGCTCCTTCAAAAACTTCTCATCAAGATATTTAGCTCGTCCGGGCAGAAAGAGGTCAACCTTAACGCGGTTGCCTTCCGAGAGCCATTCACTGGTCTTTTTGGCCTTCAGGATGAGGTCATGGTCGCCGGTACCGAGTTTGACTTGTACGGTTTTCACCTCCGCAGAATGGGACCTGCCGGCCTGTTTGGACTTTTTATTTTCTTCGTAGAGATAGCGGCCGAAGTCGGCGATCTTAGCTACCGGCGGAGTGGCATTGGGGGAAATCTCAATGAGGTCTCCTCCGAGCTCCTCGGTTTTCTTAAGAGCTTCCTCAAGAGTGAGGATACCGAGATTTTCTCCTTTCGGTCCGATAATACGAAGCTCTCGCGCTCTTATCTGCTGGTTAATGCGGGGTTGTTGCAACGTCTATGTAGCTTAATTATTTCTACTCTACCATGGGTGTATAATTATTACAATGGATCCAGTAGTAGAATTTTAATCCGATTATGTTCTATGCATACGTTCTTGAGGGGGTAAATGGTGACTTGTATACTGGGTACACCAAAGATCTAAAAAAACGAGTACAAGAACATAATCAAGGGCTAAATTCTTCTACAAAAAGATATGGTCCATGGAAACTGATATACTATGAGGCATCTCTCAATGTGATAGATACCAAGAGAAGGGAAGGATATCTCAAGACCACTCAAGGTAGAAGATTATTGAAGAGACGTCTCAAGGAGTATTTATACAATAAGAAGAATTTAGCAGATTAAAATTTCACTACTGGATGGAATACAAACACAACCCGCCAACTCTAGCCGAGTTAAGAATGTACAGAAAACCCATTAAACACCCTCATGTGGAAGCAAGAATCGCCTTTTCCTCCCTGGAGCGTTTTGCGATTGGAATTACTCATGGCGTCGGCACTATCGGTTTTTTCATCATTCTTGTGCTTTGGACAGTCGGTTGGCTTGCCTGGAATCTCTTTGGACCTTTGGAGTTACGCTTCGATCCAGCACCGGCTTTTGTCATTTGGCTTTTCTCCTCCAATATCATTCAGTTGATACTTCTTCCTCTCATTATGGTTGGACAGAATTTGGAAAGTAAGTTTGCTGAGAAGCGCGCTGATGCAGATTTCGAAATCAACCAGAAAGCGGAACATGAAATTGAAGTAATTATTGCTCACTTAGAGAATCAAAGCGAATTGCTTCTGGAGCTGATTCGGAAAGTGGAGAGGAGATAACCTTTTATTTTTCTTGAGTTGCAAAAAGCCCCGCCTGACGGCGGGGCTTCAAGTTATGATGGACTTAGTAAGCGAAATTTACTTAGACAAGATGTTTCATTACGAAAGCAAATCCTGAACCCTGCTTCAAGTATTTTTCAAATTGCATAGCTTTTACCTTGTCTTTAGGGAACTAGCAAGAACGGTTCTTGCTACACCAAAAATCACTGGTTGTATTACCAATGGATTTCTGTGGTACTTGCACCCTTCCGCTAAAGCTGCGGTAGGTGCGTGCACCGCGAAGCTCTCGCGAGAGAACGAAGTGGTGGAGGTGGCGGGAATGAGCCCGCGTCCATAAGGAGGTGTTGAACAAATCTAGCATGCCTAGACTGATTTTGGTTCTCGACCCTCGGACTAAAAATCAGACAAAACATCCGAAGATCAAAGCTCTAAGTTTGGCTCCGACATGAGCAGTGCCGAAGTTACAATCTAGCAGATAAAGCGGCTACTACCCCGTACTAGACAGCAGGATGGTAAACGTTCGCTTATGTGAGCTTACGCTCGAGCGTAGGCGAAAACAAAGTCGTTCGCCGTAAAATACGGAGAAACAATTGACTTTGCCCGTGCGACAATTGAGTCTGCACTTAAATTTTCTTGCAAGTTTAGAGAGTAGCAAGAACTCTGCGTGCCACGAACAACACATTTCTTGTGTCGAAACTGACACCCCCATATTAAAATCACAACGAACGTTTTAGGTCTCTCTCGACATCCCGCTTTTTAATTGCTTGTCGCTTGTCGAATTTTTTCTTGCCGCGAGCGACAGCGATATCGAGCTTCAGAAACCTGCCCTTATTATACACCGAAAGAGGGATAATTGTCAATCCTTTTGTTCCTAGAGCATTTTTTAGCTCCTCCAATTCACTTTTTGTTAAGAGGAGCTTTCTCGCTCGCAGAGCATCATATTCTTTGGGCGCGTTTTTGGGTTGGTATGCTGGGATATTGGCGCCAATCAAAAAAGCTTCGTTGCCTCGTATTGCCACGAATGCTCCTCTTAGACTACACTTACCCTCTCTCACGGATTTAACCTCCATGCCTAGAAGTTCGACGCCAGCCGTGAAGCGCCCGAGAACCTCGTAGTCAAAAAGGGCCTTTGAATTGTCAGCATATCTTGCCATGAAAGAATAATACCAAAAAATAGTCATTTTTCATTTTTTCAGTATAATGCCACTATGAAAATGCCGTTTAATATGCCGCCTAATAAAAACAAGAAATCTATCATCACCAAGCCGCCGAAGGGGGGTAGTGCCCCGCCCGGCCGGGCTCTTTTAAGACAGGCGTTTCTTGCCCTCATCATTTTCTTCTCTTTGGTTAGCATCTATTCATTTGTCCGAGACAGCTCCAAGTCCGTCGAAGAGATTTCACTCTCCACACTTGCCGAGGAAATATCTCTCGGCAACGTCTCATCTATCACTGTTATCGGCGACAAGCTTGAGATTACATATCTGGATGACGAAAAAGAGAAAGTTTCCAAAAAGGAAGCCGGCACCGCTTTGACCACCACGCTCAAGAATTATGATGTTTCCCCGGAGGCACTCTCCAAAGTGGATATTGAAGTGAAGAATGACCAGGGATTCTTGTACTGGTTCGCTTCGCTTGCTCCTATTGTTTTGCCTATCGCTTTTATCGTTTTCTTTTTATGGTTCCTATCGCGACAGGTTAAAGGCGCCGGTATGCAGGCCTTTACTTTCGGTCAATCCAAGGCGCGGATGACTCGTCCAGATGATAAGAGTCAGAAAGTTACCTTCAAAGATGTGGCGGGGTGCAGGGAAGCTAAAGAAGAGCTTCGCGAGATAGTGGATTTCCTCAAAAATCCTAAAAAGTTTCTCGACATCGGTGCCCGTATTCCCAAAGGCATCCTTCTTATGGGAGCGCCGGGTACTGGTAAGACACTCCTCGCCCGCGCGGTCGCGGGCGAGGCAGGCGTTTCCTTTTTTTCCATCTCCGGTTCAGAGTTCGTAGAGATGTTTGTGGGGGTGGGAGCTTCACGCGTGCGCGATCTCTTCGACTTGGCCAAGAAAGCGGCGCCGGCCATTATCTTCGTTGACGAAATAGACGCGGTTGGCCGAGTGCGAGGGACTGGGGTTGGCGGTGGCAATGACGAGCGCGAACAGACTCTCAATCAGATTCTGGTCGAACTCGATGGCTTCGAGCCCAATGAAAAGGTTATCGTGATGGCGGCCACCAATCGTCCTGATGTACTCGACCCTGCGCTTTTGCGACCGGGGCGCTTCGACCGCCGGGTAACTCTCGACTTGCCTGACCGCCGAGATAGGGAGGAAATTCTTCTGATCCATGCGCGAGAAAAACCATTTGCCGAGGATGTCAATCTTGTTTTAATCGCCGAGCGAACGCCCGGCTTCTCCGGCGCCGACCTCTATTCACTGATGAATGAGGCAGCAATACTTGCAGCCCGCGAGGAAAGAGTCAAAGTCTCGCAATTTGACCTCATCCGTTCAATCGAGAAGGTGATGCTCGGTCCGGAGAGGAAGAGTCATATCCTTTCCGAAAAAGAAAAAAAGTTGACCGCTTTCCACGAAGCAGGGCATGCGGTTGTAGCCTCCGTACTTCCTTATGCTGACCCGGTCCATAAGATTTCCATAATTTCCCGGGGCCGCGCGGCGGGCTATGTCTTAAAGTTGCCGCTTGAGGACCGCAAACTTCAGTCTAAAAAAGAGTTCCTTGATGATATTGCCGTGGCACTCGGTGGCTATGTGGTTGAGAAAACTATTTTCGACGACTTGACCACTGGTCCGTCAAACGACCTCCAAGTCGCCACCGCACTGGCGCGCGATATGGTCACGAAGTATGGCATGAGCGAAAAAATGGGACCGATCGCGCTTGAGGGTGTCGGCGGCAAACCAATCTTTGGTCTCGGGGTCGGAGATAAAGAATATTCGGAGAAAGTGGGAGCAGAGATTGACGCCGAAGTCTACAAGATTATGAATGATGCAATGAAAAAAGTAGAGAAGATTATTAAAGACCATAGAAAAGTGCTCGACACCATTGCGGCGCGGCTTATCGAAGTGGAGACTATTGAACAAAAAGAGTTTGAAGAAATATTAGTGGCGCACGGTATCACGCCGAAGAAGAAAAAAGATATCGAGCATCAGGCATAATTTGGGTTAGAATAGGGTGGTGTATAAAAAGCTCGCTCTCATAGTTTTCCTTGCTCTAGTGGTGTTTTTGGGTGCTGCTGAGTCGCAGTTATCCATATCTGAAGATGTGCGAAATTTTCTGGCCGCTACTTTCTTTGTTCCGAGCATCACAATGAGTGATTTGAAGGATAAGTACATCAGCGCAGAGGAGACAGGCAAGAAAATAAAAATACTCCTAGTGCCCGGACATGAACCCAACTTTGGTGGTACTGAGTTTGGTAAGCTCAAGGAGCGCGACATGAACGTAGATCTAGCCATAGAGCTCAAAAACAACCTAGAAAGCAATAGACGTTTCGAAGTAATACTAACTCGCGACAAGGATAACTGGAATCCGGAATTAGAAAAATATTTTAATGACAATTGGGAAGTTATCAAGGACTTTACCAAGCTCAAAAAGACGGAGATGAATCTGCTCATTGCTGAAGGCAGGGTGGAAAAAGTTTCGAGCGGCGTACGGCACAACACCGCGCTTGGCGATGTGGCTTACCGGCTCTTTGGCATTAACCGCTGGTCGAGGGATGCTAATATAGATGTGCTCATACACATACATTTCAATGATTATCCTCGAGCACAAACCTACTTGCCGGGCAAGCACAGGGGATTTGCCGTATACATACCTGACAAGCAGTATTCGAACTCTGTAGCTACGAAAGAAATCGCTACGAATATATTCAAAAGGCTTGAAGAATTTTTCGTGGTGAGCGACTTGCCGAAAGAAGACGTTGGCATTATCGAGAGCCAGGACCTCATCGCGATAGGGCAAAGCAACAGTCTTGATGCCGCCAGTATTCTAATAGAATATGGTTATATATACAGGCCGCAGTTTGCCGGCCAAGTTTCCCGCGAGAGTGCTTTCGACAAGATGGCTCGACAGACATATCTAGGATTGGAAGATTCCTTCAAGTAGCAAAGCAAAATTCTAGAAGTTCAATTAGAGCCCTGAGTATTAAAGGTAGGGAATTTTGAAAAAGAAAAGGACCCTCCGTGTAGGCAGGGTCCTGTGTGAGTTGGGTCCGTGTCCTCAACTCGGTTGTGCTTAGGTGCGATACCGTCGGCGCGATCTGAGTGTCTTCAGTATGACCGCGCCGACAAAGCCACCAGCGAAGCTCAAGAGATTCCACCATGTGAAGGTATAACAGATTTCCATGACCTCTTCTCCTTTCAGTTCTTTCAGGGTACCAGTCCGCTCCTTATGATAGCACAACGTTACTTTTTTGTCAAGGATTTTTTGTATAGTTTCTTGACAAAAGACCCAAACAGAGGCATTTTATGATTAAAACAAAAACCGCCTTCCATATGGTTTTTGTACAAGGCAAGACCTTGCATGGTTACATATCTCCTTGTATCACGGCCTTAACTCCGGAATCTCTTGAGCGGGCAACTTGCATGATGACGTCTTTTACTCTATCGGGCTTGGGGATTTGATGGAAAATGA
>CAZYLR010000023.1:0-5968 GCA_964648835.1 uncultured Candidatus Saccharibacteria bacterium
CTGCTTTTCAACGCCTACAATCACTTGTTCAAGACTAAAGATTTGACCGCCTATACCGAGTCAAAAAAAGTTCCGATGGCGAAAGTGGCGGTCATTGTCTCCGGTCTCTTACTTCTCTTCGGTGGCTACACTATTATCACCGGAGTGCGTGTGATATATGGTATCGCTGCTTTGGCACTCTTTTTCATTCCGGTTTCTTTTACCATGCACGCTTTTTGGAAAGAAGAAGGACAAGCGCGGATGATGGACCAAGTCCAGTTTATGAAAAACTCGGCGATTCTCGGCGCAATCTTAATGCTTCTTGCCATCCCGACCCCTTGGCCAATGTCACTCGGGTCTTGATTGCCCCCTGTTGACGTTTAGAAAGCTCATGGTAGATTATTAGAGGACAGTTTGTACTTTGTCCGATCTCCTTAACCCCTACCGATGGAGGTGCCGCTTATGCCTACTGGTATGCCTACTGGCCCCCTGTTTCTTACCATCAATGGCCGAGACGAGAACGGTGTGCAGAACCCATGGAGCGTCCTCATAGTCGAGGCACTCCAGCAGCACGATGGATACAATGCCATCGTGCTGAAGTCGCCGGCCGGAAGAGAGTCGATAGCGCAAGGCACGCTGGTGGTGCCGCTCTATGACTTCAACTTCGGCATCAACAGATGGTCTCCGCGGCCGAAGAATGCCCGGGGAACGCCTGGCTGGGCGCAGACGCTCTCGAGCAGCTCGTGCGTCGCAGTCGGACGGCGGTGTGTGGTCTCCCCGGAAGTCGCAGAGAGGGCGGCGCGCCAGATTGCCACCCTCTTTCTGCGGGAGTCCTCCAGGAATGAGGGACAGTATCCGTGGGGAGAATACCCATGGGGGCCCGCGCCCTCCCGAGTGCGAAGCCGCCGTGGGCTGGGCGTTCGCCCGCGCCCCGAAGCGCGGTCGCATCTGGCGCTGTAGCGCCATCGCCGGCTGGCACCCTCGGGTGCCAGCCGGCCTTTTCTTTTTTATGTTTGTTTAAGATTTGCCGTCTGTTTTAGCCAATGGCATGCCGATGCGTACTGGTACTTTCTTGATAATTTCGATAATTTTATCGTGGTCATCGACGATGTGAAAAAGATTGAGGTCTTCGGGCATGACGGCACCGCGACTAAGCTGTTCTCTCTCCATGAACCCTTTAAGTTCGTTCCAGAATTCAGAGCCGACACAAATTAAAGGCACACCAGCAATTTTTTTCGTCTGGATGAGAGTCAGGATTTCAAAAAATTCGTCAAGAGTGCCAAAGCCGCCGGGAAAAAATATAAATGCCTCGGCCGAGAAGGACAGGAAGACTTTACGCACAAAAAAATAATAAGAAGCGAATGATTGGGTGATGTACTTGTTTGTCACCTGTCCGTCCGGGAGTTTGATTAAGAGTCCGAGTGAATTACCACCCGCCTCATACGCGCCTCGGTTAGCCGCTTCCATGATACCGGGACCACCACCGGAGAAGATGGAGCAACCAAGTTCCTTGACTATGCGCGAGGCAAGTAGCCGAGCGCTCGCATAATAAGGATTATCCTCTCTGAACTGGTTGGCGCCGAAGAAGGTGACTGACTTCGGATAATCTTCGAGAAATTTGAATCCTCCTGTGAACTCCTTCGAGATTGCCGAGACTCGCTTCAAAGCGAGCTTTTGCATTTCTTTCCGGCTTAAGGTTAGGATATTTTTAGTTGATTCTTTCATGGCGCTATCATATCATATAGCGAGTACGCCTATAAAGTATTTGAAAAAATATGAAAAATCTGAACAAAAATCAATGGATTGCCGTATCTCTAAGCCTAGCTTTCTTAACTTATCTTTTGTTTGCTGATACCATCATGACTCTCTTTAACCCACTTCCCGTTCCTGCTGATAACTTAGACGCTCAAGCGCCACAGACTGGTGTAGTGACGAGAGAAGTGGTTGTAGGAGACGGTCCTTTGGCTCTGCCCGGCGACACTATAACCGTGCATTACGTGGGGACTCTCTCTGATGGCAAGGTCTTCGACAGCTCTCTTGATAGGAATACTCCATTTAGCTTTACCCTCGGGGTAGGACAGGTCATCCGCGGTTGGGATGAAGGCTTCTCCGGTATGCGTGTTGGAGGCAAGCGTATTTTGATTATCGCTCCGGACTATGGTTACGGTGATCAAGGAATAGGAACTATCCCACCCGACTCGACTCTTATCTTCGAAGTTGAACTCTTAGATGTCGAGAAACCTGCATCACGCTAATCTCCTTGTCGGCACCCCGGAGGAAGCAGAATCGTACTTACGCTCACTCTGCGATAGTCTGGATATTAAGCTTGCCAATAATCCTGACTTTTTCGCTTTCAGGACGGAGACTTTCGGTATTGATGAAGCCCGGGAATTAAGATTATTATCCACGCGCAAATCCATAACCAGCAGGAAGATTTTTCTTATTACTCCTATGCGTTTGACGCTCGAGGCACAAAACGCTCTACTCAAGACGTTCGAGGACCCGTCTCCCGATACTCTTTTTTTTCTTGCCGTAAGAGAAGAGGGTCTTGTTGTGTCAACCCTGCGTTCTCGCATGCAGGCCATCCGCATACACGGAAACAACGCCTCCATGAGTGCGGAGGCGGAGAAATTTCTTTCTCTTTCTATCAAGAATCGCCTCTTGTTTGCAAAGTCGTTTGCCGATGAAGAAAAGAATCTGTCGGTTTTTCTGGACGATCTTCTGTGCCTGTTGAGGAAACAAAGTGGAATGCAAAAGTCTTTGGAGAAGGTCTACAACATAAAACGCTCGATCGGAGACTCTATCACTATACCGCGTCTAGTCCTCGAGCATCTATCCTTAGTGTTATAATAACTCGATGGCGTACGATTTTAGAGAATTCAAGCATGCAGGGGCTTCGGTACTCGATTGGCTTAAAAAGGAATATGCCAGTATTAGTACCAATCAAGCTAACCCCAGTGTTCTTGACGCAGTTTCCGTCGAAGTCTATGGCTCGTATATGCCTATCAATCAAATATCCTCTGTTCTTGGCACGGGGCCAAAATCTCTACTTATTACTCCTTGGGATAGCAGTGTAGCGTCTAATATTGATAGAGCTATCAGAGAGTCAAATCTTGGTCTGTCGGTTTCGCTCGATGCTCAAGGGGTGCGCGTTGTCTTTCCAGAGCTAACCAGTGAGCGTAGAATTTTACTCACAAAATTAGTAAAAGAGAAACTTGAAGAGGCGCGTATTAAAATGCGCACGGAACGCGAGAAAAGTCTCGATGACCTCGATGGTAAAGAGAAAGATGGCAGTTTAAGCAAGGATGATAAATTTAGGCTCAAAAATGAGTTACAGAAACTGGTCGATGATACCAACCGAGAACTTGAAGCATTAGCTCTTAAGAAAGAGAAAGAGATTCTAGAATAATTTTATTGTGTCAATTATCATATTCATAATTATTTTAAGCGCGCTTATTATTGTCCATGAACTTGGGCATTTTCTGGTTGCCAAGAGATTCGGTATTCGAGTGGATGAGTTCGGTCTCGGTTTCCCGCCTCGCATAACAAAACTTTTTACCTGGAAAGGCACGCCGTTTACCCTCAATTGGTTGCCGTTTGGTGGTTTTGTAAAAATCTTTGGAGAAAATCCCGTGGACAAAATCGCGGACTTGGTTACTGATAACTTCCAGTCCAAAAATCGAGGTATCCAAGCATCTGTGTTAGTTGCGGGCGTAGTTGGAAATTTCCTCTTCGCTTGGCTTCTAATCTCGCTTGGATTTATAGCTGGCTTGCCCGCGCCGGACAATCTCTCCCTTCCAGTTGAGAATACTCGCACGGTTATCACTACTGTCTTGCCTCTATCTCCAGCAGCTACTGCCGGACTGAAGTCTGGAGACGTCATTGTATCGCTTTCAAGAGGTGAAATTCCTTCCGAGCTGGCGCCAGAAGCTCTCTCTCTTTTTATCGCTCGATCAGTAGAACCCATCACTTTTACGGTGGAGAGGGGAGGGGAAATTTCGACGAAAGTTGTGGCGCCAGAAGAAAGTATTATAAAAGACAGACTAGCTGTGGGTATCTCTATGGATGTCATAGGTATAGTTAAACTGCCACCTCACAAAGCTCTATGGTATGGACTCAAAACTACCTCCGAACTTACTTTATTAACTGGTCAAGCGATTGGGACCTTTATCTTTGAAGCTCTTGGCGGTAGAGCTGATCTCGCCAGTGTAACGGGGCCGGTCGGGATTGTGGGTATGGTTGGTGATGTACGCGAACTGGGTCTTACTTATCTCCTAACTTTCACCGCGCTTCTCTCTATTAATCTCACTATCATCAATCTCTTGCCTCTCCCGGCGCTTGATGGCGGTCGTCTATTTTTTATCGGTATTGAGGGAGTTACTCGTCGCTCTATTCCCCCGCGGATTTTCAATATGTTAAACACAGTCGGCTTTGCTCTGCTCATTCTTCTAATGTTGGTTATCACTGTCCAAGACGTCCGCAACATTTTCTAGCCAAGTTGATATATTTATAATAAGACAGTATTCTCTTGCTAGATTGAAGAGAGGAGGCAAGAGAATGAAGATTTGGCGGGATCCAATGTTCGACAAGCTCGAGGCTGACTTAGGACGAAAGGAGAGGAGATTCTTCACACGGACAAGAATCGCAAAAATTCTTGAGTGGTGGGGTCTGCGCTGTAGCAGATGCGGCAAATGGCGCAAATGTTCTCATGTACCGTAGGCAGCGGATCTGCCTAACCCCGCCCCGAGTGGCGATGGAAACCCTCCGTCAGCTGTATCGGCGGCGGGTTTTCTGTATAATGGGGCGATAATGCGACAGAGCAAGCTTTTTACTAAGACACGTCGAGAGGCACCTAAAGATGAAGAGGCAAAAAACGCCAAACTTCTTATCCGAGGTGGTTTTATTCACAAGGAGCTTGCCGGTGTTTATTCATACCTGCCCCTGGGATTGCGAGTTCTGGAAAAAATAAAAAATATCATCAGGGAAGAGATGAACGCGCTCGACGGTCAGGAAATCATCATGACGGCGCTCCAGCGTAAGGAGCTCTGGCAGGAAACTGACAGATGGGACGATGAAAAAGTTGATGTCTGGTTTAAATCGCAGTTAAAGAACGGAGCGGAAGTCGGCTTCGGTTGGTCGCACGAGGAACCCATTACAGACATGATGAAAAATCATATCGCGAGCTATCGCGATTTACCGATCTTTGTCTACCAATTTCAGACGAAGCTGCGTAACGAGCTCCGCACCAAAAGTGGCATTATACGCGGGCGTGAATTTGTGATGAAAGATATGTATACATATGTCACAGACGAGACGGAGCATAAGAGAATATATGATGCTATTACTGCCTCTTACGTGAACATTTTCAATAGAATAGGTCTTGGCGACAGGACCTTTCTTACTTTTGCTTCCGGAGGCGCCTTCACCCGGTTCAGTCATGAGTTCCAGACGATTATAGATACTGGCGAGGATACCATCTATCTTGATCGTGAGAAGAAAATTGCTGTAAATAAAGAAGTGCTCAACGATGAGGTACTAAAGGAACTCGGGCTTGTTCGTGGAGCACTGGAAGAAGCGACTACGGCGGAAGTCGGTAATATCTTCAGTTTCGGCGGCTCAAAGTCAAAACAACTTGGGCTTTATTTCAAAGATGAAAAGGGGGAATCAAAGCCGGTGATACTGGGTTCTTACGGCATCGGAATCACTCGACTTATGGGCGTCACAGTGGAAGCCCTCTCAGATGAGAAAGGTATTGTCTGGCCAAAGGAGATTTCGCCCTTTCAAGTCCACTTACTTGCCCTGGGCCCGTCGAATGGGCTTTCTTATGCAGATGAAGTATATAAAACTCTTACTTCGCGGGGGATTGAAGTGCTCTATGACGACCGCGATTTACGCGCTGGAGAAAAGTTTGCTGATGCCGATCTCATCGGTATCCCCATGCACATAGTGATAGGAGAAAAGGCTCTCGCATCAAAGAAATTAGAAATTA
>CAZYLR010000024.1:0-5753 GCA_964648835.1 uncultured Candidatus Saccharibacteria bacterium
ATGATGTTTCTGAAGCATCCGGCGTGGCTGTGGCTTAAGAAATATGATAAGTCTAAAATCCCGATACCTGATGAAGATTTGCAGGCTCGCTTTGACGAAGGAACTCTTTTTGAAGAATATGCAGAGAAGCTTTTCCCCAAAGCATTAAAACTGGGTTATAAAAATGATGGTGTATTCAGCGGGACTAAATATTATGCTCTTCCGGATCTGACTAAATCGGAGATAGAGAAGGGAACTCAAGTAATCCTACAAGGAAGACTAGAGACAAACCTGCCTGCGCAGGCAGGCAACATCACTTCTATCTTTGACGTGCTCGAGAAAGTAGGGGAAAATATTTTTGATCTCTATGAGATAAAATCTTCTACTTCAGTCAAGCCGGACCATATTCCTGATCTTGCTTTCCAGACTATTGTGTTAGAAAAAGCGGGACTCTCCATCCGCAATATGTATGTCTTGCATGTGAATAATGAATATACGAGAAAGGGAGATATCGATATAAAAGGATTAACAAAGAAGACTGAAGTTACCGAAGAAATTCGGTCCCATATTGAAGAGACTCTCGATAACATTAAACGAGCTTTTGAAGTTCTTGCCAAAAAAGAAATGCCCAATATCTCACCTAGATATCTGAAACAAGGAAGCATGGAAGAGTGGCTCCAGATTTATGGTTTAGTCAAAGGCGATATCTCTCGATACAGTATTTATAAGCTTAGCGGCCTTACTCCGAAGAAAGCGGGGTTACTTGAGGACTTGGGTATCGAGCTCATAAGCAATATCCCGCTTGACTTCGATTTGTCAGAAAAACAACAAAAGCAGGTGATGGCGGTAAAATCAGGAGAGCAGGAAATTGACAAAGAAGAGATACGAGAATTTCTCTCTACTTTTGAATTCCCACTACACTTCTTCGATTATGAGACGCTCTCTGGGGTGATACCTGCCTTCGACGGTACACGGCCGTATCAACAAGTGCCTTTCCAATACTCGCTTCATATTCAAGAAGAGCTTAATGGCAGTTTGGCACACAAAGAGTACCTGCATACCGAGAATTCTAATCCAGTTCCTCCGCTTTTAAAGCAGATGAAGAAGGATTTTAACGGTCAAGGCACAGTGGTTTCTTGGTACAAACAGTTCGAAATGAAGAGAAACGATGAAATGGCTTTGATGTACCCGGAATTCGCCAATTTCCTACACGACATAAATGATAGGATGGTTGATCTGATGGTCCCTTTCTCTAAGGGGTGGTTTGTTGACAAGGATTTCTTCGGTAGCGCGTCGCTTAAGGCAGTCTTACCAGTCCTTGTCCCTGAATTAAGTTATCAAGAGTTGGAAGTCTCCCACGGAGGGATGGCGCAGCGAGTATGGATGGAGACTGTCTTGGATGGGAAAAACCTCGAAACCAAGAATGAGATAATGAGTGGCCTAAGAAAATACTGCACGCTTGATACTTATGCCATGTACGCTATCTATAAACACCTTTCGGAATTACTCTAAGTCTATTAGGTCTATTTAAGCAATGCGTCTATCTTGGCTTTGACCATAGTAATCGGTTCGGCTCCATTGATTAACACCTTTTGACCATCCTTAGTCACAATTACAGAGTAAGGCGTGCCTAATGCGCCTGCTTTTATCGCCTCTTCCACACTCTTTTTCACCAGTTCTGCATATTTACCACTCGAGAGGCAAGTATTAAATGCAATAACATCAAGCCCTATGGCTGTCGCTATTTTGGGCAGTTCGCTTGGGTCGAGTGTGTCGTTAGAGTTGGTGGTTTCAAAGATTTTGTCGAGATATTTCCAGAAGGCTTGATTTCCGCCCAGTTCGGCTGCGCACTCCGTTGCTTCCGATTCTTTAGCTGCTTTGGTATGCAATTGAGCGATGGGGAAATGTCTGTAGACCCAAGCGACTTCTCCATCATAAGTTTGTACTATCTCTTTCATTGTGTTTTGGAAAGTTTTGCAAAAAGGGCATTCGGTATCTGAATACTCGACTATCACTAAGGCCGCATTTCTACTACCAACAATGTGGTCCTTCTCCGTTACGGGGACAAGGTTGATTTCTACATTCTGGTTGTCAGTGTTGGTGGCTGTTGTCGGGCTACTAGAGCCGGTGCCGAAGTAAACGGCGGCGGCGACGAATCCGCCTGCTACTATGATGGCTAAAGGGATAAGAAATGTATTTTGTTTATTTTGTTCCATAAGCGCTTATGATAACCGATTTAAAGTAATTTGTGAATAGTATATAAAAGAAGAACCGGGCTCACAGAGTGAGCCCGGGTGTAGCCGGTCTTCGGTTAGACTGTCTAGACGGTCAGCGCGCAGCCGAATTTTGAGGCGTTCAGCATCCCACAGAGCTTGGGCGGGAAGTCGTACGAACCATTGCGTTTGAAGCCGATCGAGACCGAAGCGCCGAAGGTGGCCAGTGGGCCTTTGCCTCGGATCATCTGGCCCATCAGACCTTCGTTGCTGGCGCGGATCTGCGGGTTGTTGTAGGTATCCACCGCAAACGCCACAAGCATCTGGAAGAAGAATCCGTACTCGTCATTTGTCAGCTCGATGTTCGCGTTGTCACGCTTCACCGTGAGCTGAAAGAGACGGCGGATCTCTTCCTTGTCCTTGGCCGGCTCCATGTCGTCCAGCCGCGGGATCGGAACGGCGAACACCAACTCATAGTCAAGAGTGGTGTCGGCGATCTTCAGGTAACCCTTGTAGTGGCTACCGTCGTGAACCTGCTCGACGTACCGTTCAACCGAGACTTTTCTCGTTGCCATTGCTGTACCCCTCCTATCAAGGTGCTTGGATTACCACGATGCCCTCGTGGTGGGGTGCCGGATTTACTCGGCTTTTTCTAGGTTATGTCTACCGCCATTCTATCATAGGTTCACTACAATATCAAGCTAAAACGGTAGAGAGAAAGTGAGTTTATGGTCGTGGGGTTTTTCCCAGTCAGAAGTATCTAACTTAATTTCATTCAACGCGCCGCCTTCTTTGAATATGAGCTTATTGTTGGCAAGAGCGTATTCATAGAGTTCTTTAGTAAGTTTAACGTCATCTAAACAATAAGCGCGGACTCTCTCTACGTCGCCCTCCTGCCACCAGTCCATGGCATCA
Source organism: uncultured Candidatus Saccharibacteria bacterium (assembly GCA_964648835.1). Classification (GTDB taxonomy): domain Bacteria; phylum Patescibacteriota; class Minisyncoccia; order Phycocordibacterales; family Zambryskibacteraceae; genus UBA5004. The sequence continues at coordinate 3,108 of CAZYLR010000024.1, forward strand.
CTACCCCCGCCCGATTTATTTTTGCCCAAGGTGCCTTCCGCCAATTGGTCGAGACGCATCCGGCGCCCATAAGAATCTTTTATTTCTTTTAAGATATCCAGACTTTTTATTTTCGTCAAATCTCCCGGGTAATATTTATTTAAAATAGGAATATCAAAATGATCGGAGTTAAATCCGATAAGCATATCCGCGCGTTCCAGTATTGGCCAGAGCTTGGCCAAGTCTTCTTCCAAATATGAAGAGTAAGAATCGGTTAGAGAATCGTGAATAGCCACTAAAGCGAGGTCAATCTTTTCAACCTCGCTAAGGAAATTTTTTGTTTCTATGTCAAAAACTATTTTACGCATCCCGTTAGGCATTCAATTTCAGCTTGTGTGTTTCAAGGAAGTCTCTAAGAGTAATATCTCCCATGCCGAAACCTACAGCTGGTATGGGATCTACATCAAATATTTCAAGCAGGTTATCATATCTTCCCCCGCCAAAAAGTGATCGGGGATTGTCTGGATTTGTATCAAATACTTCAAAGACTATACCGGTGTAATAATCAAAGCCCCTTACAATTTTTTGGTTAAACCTTGCATTTTTTATGCCCTTTTTTTCTAGAAGATCGAGAACAGAGCGTATTTCATCTGTTTCGCGCACCTCAATTCCAACCTCTTCTCCTTTATCAATTTTCCTAATAGTCTCCATGCTGACGCCTTTTGGAAGCGCTTTTCTGCTATTAATCCTGATTTCAAAATCTTTTTCTTCTGCTCCAAAGGCTCTCAAGATGGCGTGAGCAAGCGAGATAATCTCCACATCTGCCTCAATACCAGGAATGCCTAAAAGATCGCAGTTCAATTGCCAGTGTTCGCGCCTGCGTCCTCTCTGCGGTCGTTCATAGCGAAAGACATTTGGTATAGAAAACCATCGGAGCGGAAATTTCAGAGATTTACGCTCTGCTGCGATCATACGTGCAAGGGTCGGAGTCATCTCCGGACGCAGAATTACTTCACGGCCGCCTCGGTCAGTAAAACTGAATGTCTGATCATTCACTATTTCCTCGCTTGTTTTCCCTTTATAAAGTTCTGCTGGTTCAAGGATGGAAGCGCCATATTCCACATACTCAAATTTCTCGGCAACTTTGCGCCATGTATTGAATATATAATTCTGAATCGCCATATCTTCGGGGTAAAAGTCCCTTACCCCTTTGTACGGGTCGGTTCCAAGTTTCGCCATGCCCGATATTATACAGCTTCTGGCTCATGGCGAAGCGCTTGACAGATTAATTATAGTATGCTAAGATGGTGGAAGACTGCACGCCAAAGGGGAGGCCAGAAATGGCCCAAATCAAACCCTATTGGCAAGGAGGATAAGACGATGAAGCGCATGATCATTTCGCTGTTCGCGGTGGCTCTGCTGGTCCCTTCACTGGCTTCTGCCCAGGAGATCAAGAAGGGCGACACGGCAACCGTTCCCGGCTGGGCATGGGTGGACGTGAAGAACCTCAAGACAGTCGAGAGTGGTAACGTCTCGTTCGATTTTGGCGAGTCCTGCGGTATCCAGTACGGCGGCACCGTAATGGTGGTTGGCATCGAGAAGAATCGTCTTCTCGTCCGCTACTCGATCGACAGCAACCAGTATGGGACGCGCTGTCCGTCTGGAGTTCTCTTCTTTACCACAAAGGAGAAGTTCTCCAAGATGACGACGGAGTACCGCCGGGTTTGGGACGCCGAGCAGAAGGAGAGGAAGCTCGTCAAGCGACTTCTCAAGAACTAGCGGGTGCAAGAAGCTCGTACCGACGGGGCGCAGGAGAGAAATCTTGCGCCCTTTTCATTTTTAAATCTTTTTACTCAATTTCTCCATACGCTATAAGTGCACGGTCGTGAGTTATTAATGTATGAAGGAATTTTGCACTTCTATGTGATTTTATTTCAACTCTTTCTTTTGCGCTTTTGAACGTTCTTGCTGGGTATGGTATTATGGTGTTATGAAAGAGAATACTCATAGTAAATCAACACATTCTTTCGTAATTGAATTTGAGCGCGAGGAAGACAAGCGCTGGATTGCCGAGGTGCCAAAACTGCCTGGAGTCATGGCTTATGGTAGAACTAAAGAAGAAGCGCGACAGAAAGTCTTTGCTGTAACGTTGCGTACTTTGGCGGACAAGGTTGAACAGGGTAATACGCCGGCTCCAATTACCCGGTTGTTCAAGTATGAAATGGCGCGCAGTTAAAGCCTCACATGTTCTTGGCTCTTTATTAAAGTCGGGCTGGTCTGTAAAGAGGCAGAGAGGTTCACATAGGATACTAACTAAAGTTGGCCGACCTGACTGTACTTTCGCTTTCCATGATGGGGAAGAAATCGGCCCACGTATGCTTGCGCGTATTGCTAAACATACCGACCTATCTCCTGAAGATTTATAAATTATTTAACCTTTTCTTTGGGCTTTTGAACGTGCTTGTTGCGTTAGAAGAATTTTTCGCAGGCGAACCGCGGCGGGAGTAATTTCTATATATTCATCGTCATTCATAATCTCCATCGCCCGTTCAATATCAAGTTTGTAGGCGGGCGCGAGGTAAATACCTTCATCAGAACCGGAAGCGCGCATGTTGGTGAGCTGTTTGCCCTTGGTTGGATTAACGTAAAGGTCTTCACCCTTTGACG
>CAZYLR010000025.1:0-5466 GCA_964648835.1 uncultured Candidatus Saccharibacteria bacterium
AAGCCATGTTGTTATATTACCCCCTAGGTGTTGCGAAGGTGCTGAGACTTTGCGATCTATTGACATAGAGATATCAATCGTGCTATAATCGGGGTAGACAATGTTACAGGCGCGCACGCTAACTGACACAGAAAGGCGGGATTAACATGCGAATGTTCCTGATGGTCGTTACGGTCGCCATGCTTGGGGTGATAGGGGATGTGCTCGTGAACCAGTGGGCCAAAACCCAGTCGGTCCAATGGTGGCTCTGGTCAATTCCGGTCTGGGTGCTGACGGCGACGGTGTTCGGGGTAGTGCTTCGTGAGAAGCACTACTCGTTCGGTATCACAGTTGTCGTCATCCTTCTCATCCACTCCGGCTTGGTGCTGGCGTGGGATACTCTCATCGAGAGAGCAATTCTCACGCCGATGCAATGGGCCGGGGTCGCGGCGGCAATAGCCGCGATTGTTCTTATGGAGGGGGGGCGGAAGTGATCCAGGGGTCAGTCTGGCCCAAGGTCGGTGGGCTGTTGCTCACCGACCTTATTAATTTTTATTTGTTATTCTAGAAAACCAACAGCTAAAATATGAAAGATATTAAAGAATTTGGAGAATACACTAATTGGCCTCAACGGCAATCATTTAAAGAAGAAAGGGATATGGTGAGAATGGCGGTTGAGAATGACAAAGAAAATACGATAAGAAGATATTTAAAGCCTCTTGTTAGACATTGGGCAAAGGATTGTAAGATAAAACAGTCGCATATTAAATTAACTGATGACGAGTTTCTAGAAGCTGGTTTCATGCATCTAGAGTTCGGGCTAAAGAAATATTATGAGAAGCTCGAAAAAGGAAAAGTCGGCTTTAAATTCAGCACTTATTTTGAGTGGTTTATACGGCAGGGATTTATTGATTATTTTAGGCAGAAACATATAGAATAGAAAGCGGCAAAAGGTGCCTGGCACCTAAGGACATTAATCTTTAACTCTACATTGTGTATTGATCTCATCATAATTAAGATTAAATCCGTATTCTTTTGCAAAGAATTTGTCAAATTCTTCTCTGGTCTTAAGATTTTTAACTTGCTTTATTATATTCAATAATTTCTGTTTGCCGAACTTTTCAACAAGAGCTTGAATAAAAAAACCTGATTCACTATAAACTCCTTTTCCCCCTTGGTCATAAAAATCTAGAAATTCGCTAAATTTTTCTAGTTTATTTTTGAAGTTGTTTTGTCCAGAAGTATATATGGCTACTCCTTCACCAAGCCAAAAAGGAAAATGGCTATGACCAGAGAGAATATTATAGAAGGAGTGACTTAATTCATGTTTTATAAGTGCAGAGTATTCATTGGGGTTATATTTATGATTGCTTTCTTTTTCAAAATTATCTTTATTTAAGACATATATTTGAGAACCGTTTGTCCAACCGACAACCCAATTTTCAGTTTTCTCTCCTTTGAGTGCGTTGATGGTCTCATGGTTATCAACAATGGTTATTGTGGGAAGATGATGAACCCAATTTATTTCATAAAAATCATTCAGATCCTTCATTGAATCTGCATAAATTTTTTCAAGAAAGTCATCTTTTATATGGTGTATTTGAAATATCATGTTTTTAATTATTACCTAAATATTAAAACTTGATATAAACCTTTTCTTTCCTTAAAGTTTCAAAAGCTTCGTTTTTCCTGCTGTTGATTATTTTAGCCCATTCTTTTATCTTTTCAAGGTTTTTGACCTTATATTTTGCAATAAACGTTTTCATAATTAGTGAGTATATACCGAGCCCTCCCCTCGGTAAATTCATAAGTGGTGGAACCTCGTGATATGTTGATAGAGATGCTGGCGGAACACGACACAAAACATCCGTACACTGGTGACTCGAACACAGTGTAAAAGTGTCTGTATCAGCCGAACGGCCCGTCAGAGATGACGGGTCGTATCTTTTGCTATAATCTGAATATGAAGATTTTAATTAAAAACATTAAAGAATTGATTCTGAAAGATCAAAGCCAAATAAAACTTTTTAGACAAGGCAGTATTTCACACAGCGAGTGGATTAAAAAATCTAAAGAAATGGCGAGAGTATTTGTAGACCTGCTCGATAGATACGGTTTCCCGTATAAAAATCTGGTATCCGAAGATGTTTACAGGGCGAGTATAATACTATCTTTGCATTTAGACTTAAGAGTTCTAAAGTATGTCTTTAATGTATATGTAAAAAACGCGTCTTCGAAGAAGATTGATCCGGAGCATAAAGCTGTGTTTATTGACAAGATACTGATACTCTCCGATAAACCGCAATTATACGGAACTCAATATAAAATGAATGAAAATACAAAAGTAAAATTATTGCCTGTGGAAGACGAAAAAAACTTGGAAAAGAGAAGAAAAGATGTGGGGCTTCAACCATTGGATGAATACTTAAAATTGATAAATCACTAACCCTTGACAAATACTAATCATCATTTACTATCTTAGATAGACAGAACAAAGTTGTTTAAACGGCAGGGATTTCTGGATTATTTTAGGCAAAAGTCTATAGAATAGGAAGTGGAAGTGACTATAAGTTTCAAAAGATATCAGACATCCTTTATTCTCTGCGCAGGAGCACGGCGGGGATTTTACTTTTTACATTAAATGTTTGAAACTAAGAATCAATTATCAGAGGAAAAGTCTCAAATGTGCTGGACTAGTACAAGACATAGACAGAACAAAGGGAAGAGGATATCATATAAGACGGAAGCAAGAAACGTTAAGTGTCTTACTTAGCGTATTGGGGTTAACCTGCAACAGTTCTTTAAGGAGGTAGGAGATGGACAGAGGGGCAGCTGTGCTTGGGACAGAACGAGGGGTCAGATCTGTTGGACCTCCCACTTTCGATCTCCACCAAGTGGAAGAGGCCCTGCTCATCAACCACCGTCTCTTCAACGGACGACCGATGACCAGGGCGGAAGTCGAGATGGCGGTCGAGCAGTATCGGGGGTTTCTGCGGGACCACAAGGCCACGGGGATGCCCGAGAAGTTCAGCGTCCCTTCTAGGGTGATCGATCGCGTCTGGCACACTCACATGTGCGAGACCAAGCAGTACGCCCAGGACTGCCATGAGTACTTCGGTCAGATGTTCCATCACGCCTCCATTCTCTGCGATGGGGGCGCCAAGCCGGGTGACTGGTAGAGTCGGCGAGTCGACCGAGCTACTAACATAGGCATGGGGGACTAGCAATCCCTCATGCCTATTAATTATATAATAATTACCATGACAAAATATAAAATATTTAAAATTAAAAAAGGGAAAAGGGAAATTTGGGAGAAATGGTGCAAAGAAATCGTAATGCGTCAAGAAGAAGCTATCAAAACTCTGGTAGAAGAAGATCTTATCAACGAAAAATGTATTATTTTTGGAAAAGGAGACAATTCTTATGTTTTCTATAAACACGAAACAATTTCTAATAGGGAAAAAAAACCCATGAATCTTTCTCGTGAAATAAATCGGAAGCACAAAGAGATGCTAGTAGAATGTCTTGAAGAAGTAGATGATAAAGTAGTTGGATACGATATTGAAGTAAAATAGAGCAGTTAGTCTATATAGCCGAGCCTTCCCCTCGGTGAGTACATAGGTTGCAAGAGATTTTCCGAGGTTTTATCCGATGGTGAACTTATTCTCATCAAAACTTTTAAAAGACCTCGTCGTGCTACCGCTTTCTAATTAAAAGTAAACCGTTTCTAGCTCAAAGTGCTGGGGATTACGGGGGGGTTTTACTTTTTATGCCGGATGTTGTAGTGTAAGGGGAATAAAGACAGTTTAGCAATTTCCAGTACGATAATTTCAACTTGTAGTTATGACGGAAGCACAGATCGCTTTGCAAAATAGAAAAAATACGCTGGTTGGCAAATCAAGTCATAAGTATGGCCTCACCTTTTTTGCCAGGCAAAACTTTAAAAAAGGAGAGGTGGTTATGCTAGGTTTCGGCAAAATCATTGACCACCAGACTCCGCATGTATCAGTGCAAATTGCTTATAATAAACATTTTTTACCCAAAAAGTGGACAGGTAAGTACTGGAATCATTCGTGTGATCCAAATACATACATCAAGAGTCGGCCAGATGGATTCCCTAGTCTAATCGCCTCACGAAACATCAAGAAGGGAGAAGAGATCAATTATGGATATTGGATGACGGAGTTCACGTGGGCAAAAAATGCTGACGAGCTTAAAATCAGGTGCAAATGTGGAACAAAAAAATGCAAAGGCAAAATCTTCTCTTATTTAAATTTGACAGAAAAAGAACAAAAAAAGCTAAGAAATGATGAATTTTGTTCCAAATATCTTTATACCCAGCCATAGCTTTACTGCATCGATAATATAAGTTACGATATCTACATGAAGAGTGCGGGTCCAAATGTGGGTATGGGCGTTGGTGCCAATATGGTTTTAATGTTGTTTATTGCTCTAGTTCTTTGGTGGCTCTTCATTACGACTCAAAGCTTAGAAAACACCACTCAAAATTTTCTCTATGGAGCAACGCTAGGAGTTCTACCATGTTTGGCATCTATCTTTGGTTTCATAAATTCAAATAAATGGGGCGGTTTCAAAAGCTCAATGGGCAAATCCATTTTTTTATTGTCAGCAGGTCTTATGACATGGGGCATAGGTACTTTGGTTTTTGCCTATTATAATATTCTGCTACAAGTTGAGATTCCTTACCCTTCATTGGCCGATTTATTTTATATTGTCAGCTGGCCGCTTTGGGCTATTGGCATGATTAATTTATCTCGTGCCACTGGAGTTAAATTTCAGCTTAGAACGGCTGTTGGTAAAATCGCGCTATTTTCAGTACCCGTTTTGATAGCAATACTCTCGTATTATTTATTAATTACTGTTGCTCGAGATGGGGTTATATTGTACACACCTGAAGATCTACTTAAAGTTTTTTTTGATCTCGCGTATCCTATCGGAGATATTGCCATTCTTACGATTGCCCTCTTGATTTACGGTCTGTCATTCAAGTTTCTTGGCGGGTTTTTCAAGTGGCCTATCCTTTTTATTCTTAGTGGTTTTGTTTTGAACTATTTAGGAGATTTTAGTTTTGTTTTCACTGTCACAAAAGAGACATTTTTTGTAGCTAATTGGGTTGATTTTATTTATACATTAACTTTCTTCTGTATAGGATTTGGTGTCAGTCTTATTAACCCGCAACGGTTAAATTTGAATAATCCCGAAAGTTCTAAGATTTAATATCATGACCACTCTTGACCAAATCGCGAATAAGATAATCAAAGAGCAAGAGCTTATTATAGGTCCTCTTGCCTGGCAAGAAGCTGGAAAAGTAAATGGTGTCCACATCATTGACGCCAAGTCCGGTGCTGTTACCGTGGAGAATGGAGACAGCAGAATTGTGATTGATAAATTAGTCAGCCAATACGAGCGTCTCTTTGGGCGAGCTTCACGCGAAGTGTGCAGAGAAGCCGCGGCGCCGTTTCTGGC
>CAZYLR010000026.1:0-5066 GCA_964648835.1 uncultured Candidatus Saccharibacteria bacterium
GAGGCACAATCATGAGCATCGAGCTGTCTCTGGTATCATCCGCGCAGATGGAGCAGAGCTTTAAGACTTGGCCATCTTTTGCAAAGAACCTCATACATTCCCCGCATTGGACAATTTCTTTTTTAAGGCTTTGAACCGCTCTTACCAATTCGCCGACATAATCGCCGTTTCGAGAAAGGAGAAAATAGACAAAGCGCTTGGCCTGTCTCGGTCCGATACCGGGGAAACGGGCAAATATTTCTGACAGTTTATCTATCGAATTCATCTCATCTAGTTAGAGATTCTTAAATTCTTCTTCCGCTTTACCGTAATTAGAATAATCTATTTCGACAAAAGTATTGAAACGGGTGTGATAGTCGAGCGTTGCGACACCCAGGGGGCCATTTCTATGTTTAGCAATAATGAGCTCCTTCCTCTGGACTTCTTTCATCTTGCCGTTCTCATCGCGGATATCGTCTTCATTAGAGTGTATAAACATGACTAAGTCTGCGTCCTGCTCAATTGAGCCGGAGTCTCGAAGGTCAGAAAGTTTGGGCTTGCCACCACGAGTCTCAACCGCGCGCGAAAGTTGGGAAAGCGCCACCACCGGGATATTGAGTTCACGAGCAAGATGCTTGAGCGAGCGAGAAATTTCCGTGACTTGCTGAACCATTGAGTCATTAACGCGCGCAGTTGAAGGCGCCATGAGCTGGAGATAGTCAACGACCAAGAGTTTGAGTCCTTTTTCAATCTTGAGCTTGCGCGCCGCCGAACGCATTTTCATTACGGTATTGCCCGGCTGGTCGTCAATGTAGATGGGGGTACGTGAGAGTTCATCAAGCGCATCGCGAATATTTTTGAAAACATCATCGCGCCAAGTGCCCGTCTGGGTACGTATCCCTTTCCTAATGACCGAAGAATCTGTGCGCGATTGGGCAGCCACAATACGGTCGACGAGCTGGTCGGCCGACATCTCAAGAGAGAAGATGCCCACGGGAGTCTGGTGAATACTTGCCGTGCGCCTGGCAATATCGAGAGCTAGGGCGGTCTTACCAACGGAAGGGCGGGCGGCGATGATAATGAGATCGGAATTCTGGAAACCGCCCAGGATGTCGTCAAGAGATTTGAAGCCGGTCGGTACGCCACGCAGTTCGTGCTCCGCCGAAGAGAGCTTCTCGAAACGCTCAAAAGCTTCAGCTAAGAGTGGCACAAGGTCTCTGAAACGAGCAGAGCCGGCGAAGCGTTCGGTAATGTCAAAAACTTTTTTCTCCGCGTGGTCAAGAATTTCTTCAAGTTCACCAGCTTCGTTGAAACCAAGGTGCGAGAGAAATTCGGAAGCCTCGATGAGCTGGCGCATCATATATTTTTTCATCACGATTTCGGCATAATGCTTGGCATTGGCCGAAGAGGGAACAGCGGAGGAAAGTTCAGTCAAATATGTGGTGCCACCAATACGCTCAAGCAAATCCTTCTCCTTGAGCCTCGAAGAAAGTGAGAGAATATCTATCGGCTGATGCTTGCCGAAAAGTTCAAGCATCGTCTCAAAAATCGTTTTGTGTTTCTCGAAGTAGAAAGAGGGTGGCATAACAATATCGAGCACGTCATAGATAGCATCGGGACGAAGCATGACAGAACCAAGAAGCGCCATCTCCGCCTCCATGGAGTGTGGCGGGATGCGCAAACCGGTCTTGTCGTCAAGAGTTATTACTTGCATAGACCAATAGTAGCACCCCCCGCCATGGCGGGGCAAGCTGGTAAAGGTTGAGAAATTAGTGTGTAAGCTGTGGAGAACTATGGAAGCCTCCCGAGCACGGAGCCTCCCGGAGTATTTTTTACCTCATAACCTTTTTCATTTAATTTTTGCCTAATTTCATCAGATTTAGCAAAATCTGTTTCCTTTCGGGCATTGTCAAGTTCTATACGAAGGCGATCAATTTCCTTTGGAATGTCATTGATTTCGAACTCATTATTTTCTAAATCTAACCCCAGCACTTGGTCGAAGTCGAGAAGAGTGGTTCTTTTGTCAGCAGGCGAGACATTTTCTTCTTTGACAAGTTTCCAGACTACTGCGAGCGCCTCCGGAGTATTGAGATCATTTTCTATGGCTTCTTCAAATTCTTTTTTATAACTTTCTACTATTCTACTATTCGTGCGAATTAGACCGGAAAATGTTTCCTTGAGTCTGCGGTAAGCATTTTGGGCGGCTTCGAGTGCTTCCCAGGTAAAGTTGGTAGGAGTGCGATAGTGGGAGTTTAGCAAGAGATAACGGAAGGCGAGGGGACTAAATCCTTTTTCAATAATTTGAGATAGATAAACAACATTTCCTTCCGATTTGGCAATTTTTTCACCGGAAATTTGGAGATGAGCGCGGTGAAGCCAGTATTTTACAAATGGTTCTTTACCCGTGGCCGCTTCGGATTGCGCAATTTCGTTGTTGTGATGTACCGGGATATGTTCTATGCCACCGGTATGAATATCAATTTGCTCTCCAAGAATTTTGATAATCATCGCTGAGCACTCGATATGCCAGCCTGGGAAACCTTGGCCCCATTCACTAGGAAAGCCAAGCTCTACATTAAATTTCCAAAGAGCGAAGTCTTTAGGATTTCGTTTCTCTTGGTTCGGAGAAACTCGCGCTTGAGTAAGGGATTCCGAAAGACCCCCTAATTTGCCATACGAAGAAAATTTCGATGTATCGAAATACATACCATCATCTATCTTGTAAGTGAATCCTTTTCCTTCAAGGACCTTTATGAGTTTTATTTGTTCATCTACATACTCACTCGCATATGGAAAAGTTGTCTCATGAGTGTTTATATTTAGTTTAGACAAATCGTCCAGAAATACTTCGGCATACTTCTTGCCAAGCTTCTGCATATTCTCGAGACTGGGGAGAAGGCCATCGCGTTTAAGACCTTTAGCCATCTTGTCCTCTCCTTCGTCAGCATCAGATGTTAGATGACCAAAATCGGTAAAATTTATAACCTGTTTTACCGCAAAGGCCTTATACTCAAGTGCCCGTCGGAGTACATCAGTAAACACAAACATCGAAAGATTGCCGATATGCTGGATACCGTAGACAGTAGGTCCACAGTTATACATCTTCACTTCGTTAGGCCTAATCGATGTGAATTCTTCAAGCTTGCCTGTTAGAGTATTATGTAATTTTATAGCCACGACTTTATTATATGATAGAATACTGGAAATGGAATTCTTAAGGAGACACGTTGCACTCTTGCTACTCGGAGTGATTATTGCTATCGGCTTTTATATCCTCGGTTTCAATTCTGGAGAAAAAAGCCTTTCTACGGCGGTAGTTGGGATAGAAAACACGGCAGAAGGCGAGCCGGCTAATGTTGATTTCGCGCCCTTCTGGAAGGCCTGGAATCTCATCAATGAAAAATATGTGCCCGCCAGTACCACAGCCCGAACCGTGGGTAACCAGGAGAAGGTCTGGGGCGCTATCCAAGGCCTGACCAGCTCGCTCGAGGACCCTTATACGGTATTTTTTCCGCCCGTGGAATCCGAACTTTTCGAATCTGATATCCGTGGCAACTTTGAGGGGGTAGGTATGGAAGTGGTTGCCAAAGATGGCGCTATCATTGTTATCGCGCCACTCAAGAATTCTCCGGCTTCAAGGGCCGGTATTATGGCCGGTGACAGGGTCGTCAAAATTGACGACAAGGAAACATCCAATCTCTCTACCGAGGACGCCGTTGGCATTATTCGCGGACCGAAGGGTACGCGGGTAACTCTAACTATTTTCAGAAATGGCGCTAAAGAACCATTTGACATAGAAGTGGTACGCGATGTCATAGACATTCCGACTATCGACACCAGAGAATTACCCGGGGGCATCTTCGTCATTGAACTCTACAGCTTCTCGGCCCAGTCTCCGAATCTCTTCCGCGCCGCGCTGCGAGAATTTATTCTCTCCGACAACAATAAACTTATCCTTGACCTTCGGGGCAATCCGGGCGGATACCTAGAGGCAGCCATAGATATGGCCAGCTGGTTTCTCCCTTCGAGTTCGGTGGTGGTTAGAGAAGATTTTGGTCGGTCGAGAGATGAGAAAATCTATCGAAGCAAGGGTTATGACGTATTCAGTGAGAACCTGAAATTTGTGATTCTGATAGATAGAGGGTCTGCTTCAGCCTCTGAGATATTAGCTGGAGCCCTGGCGGAGCACGGTAGGGCGACTCTAGTGGGAGACAAGACTTTTGGCAAGGGCTCTGTCCAAGAACTCGTAAACATCACTTCAGAAACTTCTCTTAAGATTACCATCGCCCGCTGGCTTACTCCCAACGGCTTATCTATTTCCCAAGATGGCATAGAGCCGAAATTTCTCGTCAAATACACTCCGGCCGATAGGGAAGCGGGCCACGATCCGCAACTTGAAAAAGCGATTGAAATTCTTAAATGAAAATTATTTTACTCAAAGATATAAAAGGGGTAGGGAAGAAGTTTGAAGAAAAGGAGGTCTCCGACGGATACGCTGCTAATTTCCTTATCCCCAGCAAACTTGCCGTGTCGCTCGCTGGCTCGTCTGCTTCAGCTATCAGAATTCTGAAAGAGCAGGATGAGAAGAAAAGGATAGAGGAGGAAAAAGAAGTAAACGAAAAGCTAGTTAAGCGTCAAGAGAAGCACGAAGCGCTTGAGAAATTTAGGCAGGCCTCTGCCATGCCGAAGCAGGCTACGTCCTTGCGGAGGCAGGAACAACGTTCAGAACCTTCTTCCTGATGACTTTATTGTCGAAGTGGATTTTGCGTTTGTAACTGAAAGAGACTAGGCCATCTTTAATCGCAAAGAGGGTATGGTCTCGACCCATCGAGACTCCTTTACCGGCGAGTACGTCGGAGCCGCGCTGACGCACTAAAACAGAGCCAATTCTCGCGACACTGCCCGGAGCGACTTTAATACCAAGATACTTCGGGTTAGAATCTCTGTTATTCTTCGATGAACCTCCTGCTTTTTTTGTTGCCATAGCTGTATAATCGAGCGATATGAATATAGCAGAAACAGTCTCTTATGACAAGGACGGCAGAATTGAGCGCTCCGCCAGTATCGGGGTAAACTTCCCGCTGTTC
>CAZYLR010000027.1:0-4911 GCA_964648835.1 uncultured Candidatus Saccharibacteria bacterium
CCCTATCGTTTATCGTATTTTTGAGTGGAGCAAAATTAGTGTCAGCGGCGATTCTCAATCCTTATGTAGTGGATGAGAAACCACAGGTGGTGTTTGGCGATAGCCAGTATGTATTGACATATTTTGGATTAGAAAATTATGCGCAAGATTATGTGGGTGGTTATGTCCACTTCACCTTCACTTACACACACGATGCATGTTGTTACGCCAGCTATCCTCCTATTGTGTATATTACGGATATCGACCCGAGATCCACCTCAACTCCGGCAGAAAGGACATTCGCTCCAGCTTACACGTTGACTCCATATTGGGGTGGCTTCGGCGAACCGACAGATTGGTACTCATACGATATCCAATTTGACTTGGCAGGATACACTGTAGTAGTTAAACAAGCGGGAGTGGCAATAATACATAATGAACATAGAGAAATTACCGGCCAAGTAGATACCGACTGGGTGGCAATCGCAAATCGTCACCCAACGGTGGGGCCGCCTGATACGACCAAAAACGCTATGGCATTTACACCTGTGCCGATTAAATCGCAGCAGATTGAAGAATGCTGTTCAAGTGTCGTGTTCTTGCCGGGGATAAAGGGAAGTGTGCTCAAGACCGGTTCTGATACCCTATGGCCGCCAACGATCTTTAGCGACGATATGGCGCAACTTGCCCTTAATGAAAGTGGCGAGAGTGTGAATGACATATATGTGGATGGTGTTCTCGATACATTCTATGGCACTCCGATATACGCTCCTTTCTCTGAATTTATGGATAATCTCGTTGCCGAAGGGGTTATGAATGCATGGCTACCACTTCCATACGATTGGCGATTCTCTCCAGAGAAAATTTTGAGTGATGGAGTTAAGACTTCAGGCGATGTGATTAATTTGATAGAAGAAATAGAGACTATTGCTTCGCAATCACAGACCGGACAGATGACCATTATCGCGCATTCCATGGGTGGTCTCATGGGTAAAGCAATTATTAAGAAACTTGAAGAGGAAGGGAAAGCTAATCTTATCGACTCGTTTGTTATGATAGGGACTCCGCAGTTGGGAACTCCGCAAGCAGCCGCCGCACTTCTTCACGGAGATAGCGAGGGAATTGCAGCAGGTTTTATTGTTGGTCCTATTACGGCGCGCAAAATCGCACAGAATATGCCGAGTGCTTATAATCTTTTGACTTCCCCGCGTTACTTTGAGAAAGTCGTAGACCCGGTTATCTTATTCGATCCTGACTCATCATTTACTCAAGCGTGGCGGGATTTTTGGGGTGAGGATGGTATAAATAACTATACTGAATTCTTCGCGTTCATAACTGGCAGTGGGGTGGCACGTAGCAAGCCGCAAGAGTCTATTCTACGAATTCCGGAGGTTCTCCGATCTGATCTAGTGACAGACGCAGCAGATTTTCATGGCGAATATGATAACTATGTATTCCCGGAACATGTTCGCGTAGTGCAAGTTGCCGGGTGGGGTCGGCCAACGACAAAAGCGATTAATTATAGAAATACTCACTCATTACCGAGTTATGAAATCGTACCCACTGTCGAGGGTGACAAAACAGTAGTTTACCCAAGCGCGATTTCCTCTATTGCTGATGAGACTTACTTTTTTGATCTAGCAGTTTATAACGCTCTCGAAGACGTCCCTGATTTCCAACACAGGGATCTTTTAAGTTCCTCACCGATACAGAATTTGATTAGAGTAATATTGAAGGAAGAAAATATCTTGACCGATTCTTTTATTAAAGTCACTAAACCAGAGCCTGGCAGCGTTGCTGTTCAACTGACTGTAAGTACCCACTCCCCGGTCATTTTAGGTGTATATGATGAATTTGGTAATTTTACCGGTATTGACCCTAATCAGGATTTATCTGCTGACATTCTCTTGATTACTGAAGACATTCCGGGAAGCACGTTCCTCTACTCAAGCGATAGTCAGAACATTTTTCTCCCAAAGGATGGCACATACAATTTTGTCTATAAGGGGACGGGCGAAGGCCCAACTACAATTGAGATTCAAGATTTTGTTGCAGATGTAACCACGCAACTTGCTACTTATTCGGATATCCCAACGACGCAATCTACTAGCGCAACCTTTGCTGTAAATAGTCAAAGTCCAGAGAAGACAATAATAAAAATTGATACAAACAACGACGGGGAAACAGATGAGTTGGTGGTTTCTGACGAGACAGATATAAGCGACCTACTCACCTTACTTAAGGAAAAAATACAGAGTCTCGATATAAAAGATAAACTCAAGAACAATCTTTTGAAGAAAATAGAGAATTTAAAGAAAAAGATAGAAAAGAAGAAAAGGAACGATAAATCGTTAATCAGTATAAAAAATAAAATAAATAATATTATTAATAAGGTAGTCAAAAAAGGTAAAAAAGGAAAGATTGCTGATTTTGATGTGCGGGAGATTATTTACCTACTTGAACAGATAGAAAGTGCGTTATAATAAAAGCATGGGAAATAAAATACTATCGCTGTTAGCTCTTTCCGCCATAGGTTTTGGGGTAGGGTATATCTTAACAAACTCTACTCAATTCAATATTTGTATCGCAAATAAAGTAGTTACTGATGCAGCATGTATTAATTTTTATGAAAGGGTTGGCGATCCACTCTTCTACGGAATGGGAGCACTCACTATAGTATTCCTTATCCTTCTTTTTCTTCCCCAAGCTTTCCCTGCCTGGAAAAAATTTGCAATATGGTTTATACCACTTGCAACCCTTCTTTTCATCTTTTACCCAGACCCAGGTTCCGGCGATTACTTCTCTCCGTATCCAGAACAAGTATTCCGGTGGGTGAGCGGGTTATATGTATTGGTGAGCCTAATTATAGTTACCCGGAGTGTTATACGCGGAAGAATACAAAAACCTTAATACGAGGACTCACTCCTGCAAGGTCTTGCCTTGCATGAGTTTCCTAAAAATTGATCAATAAATATCTCAACATTTTTATCGAGTTTTAATTTCCTGCATTTTGATATATACATTATAATCACGCTATAGCGGAATTGTAATGTAGGTTGGTTCCCTGTACATCGAATTGTGAAAAGGTGTTATAAGATGCTAGAATTGGTTTAAGTAACTTGAAAAACCATGATTGAATCAAGTCAGGCATTGGAAAATTTGAAGAGGGAAATGGAAAAGGACCGGCGTGATTTAGAGGTAAAAGAAAGAGACCTCGAGAGAAAGGAATCGGAGCTTGAAAGGAAGCAAAGAGCTTTCGATAGTGAACAGACCGAGGTTAACAAAGTTAAATCTGAAATAGAACAGATAAGGACTCGCATGGGCCAACACGAGAGAGAACTTGCTCAAATGCAGGCAGATTTGGAGAAGTTTCTAAAGAAACAATGATTGAGAACAATGAAAAACGCGGCTCTGTGGTCAGAGCCGCGTTCGCGGATGCAATCCGTATGATCGTCAGTTTCTAGCTACATCGGCTAGAGTGATATCGTGAGACTGTGGTCGCGAGAAGAAGGCGAGTACGTCATAGCTTCCATAGTCCAGGAGACACACCCGTCCTTCATAACGGCAGAAGTTTGCCGCTTTCATCATGTCGCCGGCGAACTTTAGAGGCTTGCCTACGAGAAGTGCCGGAAAGGGGTGATTGGAATCGAGCTCTTCTTGACTGATGGGCTTACCGCGCCTCTGCACATTGATAAGCCAGCAGAAGGAGTAGAGGGTTGGGACCAGGAAGTGGCGGGGGGACTCCTGCCACAGCCGGTATTCATTCCGGTTGGCGAGAATCCCCGAGAAGATGTAACTGAAACCTGCGAGGAACGGATCCTCGGCGAAAGTGAGCAATCTTGCTCTTACCTCGCCGCTTATCTGGTACTTGATCAGTCGGCGCAAGGCCCGGAATGGGCGAGGGCGGGCGACCTTGATTGCTACAGCCCCCACGAGTATGACGAAGCGCGTTGCTCCCCAAGCAAACTGTATTCGCATACATTCTCCTCTGGTGAAGGTGGCGAGGCGTTATTTCTGTCTGATGCTGTTTATACATGAATGTAGTATGTGTGTCAATGGGGCATACCTAGTACAGCTTGTTGACACCTAATTCTATAAGGTATAGAATGGCGGTTACCTAGAAATGTTAAGAAATTCACAACTTTACTCAAAGCGGTTACGGTAACCTGTGGTTATCTCGATGTCGAAAGACCCCGCTTTGAAAAAAGCGGGGTCTTTCTTTCATATGTAGGCTTGAACTTTAACAATCGAATGCCACCCTGGATGATTTGACTTCAGGCAGCGAGTGAGTGTGAAAGTTTACTTTCACAACGAGCGAGCGAACCTGAAGCGAGGTTCCGAAAGGAACCTCCCCAAAAGTGGGTCTTTTCGCATCTGGAGGTGGAACAAAGAATTCTACTGCCTGATTGTAGGGCGGTAGAAAAGAACGCCCCGCCATAAAAGGCCGGGGCAAGCTAAATGAAATTGATTTCATTTAGCAGGATGGAAAATTAGTAAGCCCGCGAGCTTGCCCCGCCAGTGGTGGCGGGGTGAAGTGGCGGGCAGGTGGTTTTTAAGTTTCCTAATAGGAAATTTAAGGGCGTACGGTGGATGCCTTGACTCCAAGAAGGTGATGAAGGACGTGGCTTGGCGGCGATACGCTTCGGGGAGGTGCCTAGCAACCTTTGATCCGAAGATGTCCGAATGGGGAAACCCATCCCGATTTATCGGGATACTCTATGAATTACATAGAGAACACACCCAGTGAAGTAAAACATTTCAGTAACTGGAGGAAAATAGAACAATTGTTATTTCGTTAGTAGCGGCGAGCGAAAACGAAACAGCCCAAACCTAGTTTCATTCTCACGACGCGTATGGTCGTGTGGTGGGAATGATGCTGGGGGTCGTAAGGTGGTAATGTCTCAACTTCGGTTGAGAGAGGAGTTAAAAAAT
>CAZYLR010000028.1:0-4754 GCA_964648835.1 uncultured Candidatus Saccharibacteria bacterium
TATATTGCGCAAAGAGGAAAGGCGTAATGAAAACCACGCCGGCCAGGACTGCAATAGATATAACCCAGAATTTAAAATATTTAGTGATCGTACGCATCAAAACAGCATGTAAATAAAGGGTGAGACTGCGCTACTTTGTACCACGATAAGCAATCCTCCGAGGAGAAAAAGCATAATAATGATTGGGAGAAGCCACCAAGCCTTTCTGACTTTCAGAAAATTCCAAGCTTCAGCTATCAGGCCGCTGTTTTTATCATCTTTCATTCTGGTAGAAGTTTCTCTGCCGTCAACTTATCATAGATAGCATTTGCTATCTTAGCATGGCCTTTAACATTCGGGTGGTCGGTATCTTTTGGGCTGATCCTATATCCCATCGCGTCCTCATACCAGACACTTTCACTCGGGGCTAGGTTTAATGAATATAAGCCCACGTCGCGTATAGTCCTGTCTAACTCTTCATGTATTGATTTGAATTCATAATCATCATTAAGCTCATTCCATACCGGCAACAGGACGATCATTACAGGAGTCTCTTTTTCTTTACTTATTTGGGAAATTTTTTCAAACGTTTTTTTATATTCATTCCAACTTGCGGAATTCTCCCCGGTCGTAGTATTTGCCCTGTACATCTCCTTAAGCGGTTTGTTCTCACTTTCATCAGTCACGGATAGCACTAGAGCTCCGAGAGCGCCTTTTCTATTGAGACAGCTAAAGAGTGATGAACGGCTATTTAAGAATCTTATAAAAAGTGGAGGAGCGATAATGACCGTTCCCTCGTCCCAAATATCATTCAAATGGTGCCCCAAAATTATGACATCCGGTTCAAAGTCAAAGATTTTATGCTCAAGAACGAATAGATTCTGATTCATACCGTAACCCATAACCCCGAAATTGAGTACCTCAATTTTCTTGTCGCCGACTGCATTATCTCGAAGCTTCTTCTCTAGAATATCTGGATAACTCTCCTCTTTACTCACTCCATAGCCGAAAGTTACTGAGTCTCCAAGTACAGCGATTCTGAAGGTATTTTCAGGTTTTTTTGTCGTTGTTTCCTCGTCTCTCATACCGTAAGAATTGATTCTGATTTCCTTACCGTAAAGTACTTCTCGAGCATTTGGTATCAGGTCATATATTAAGTTTGACTCCTCGACTAATCGATAGAGACTACGAGGAAGAACTCCATCGTAATCATAATAGTGCTGGCAGTATTGTCGGTTTACTAATATGCGCCCTACTCCTTCTGCAATTCCCCAAAAGATAATAATTGTTGCAAGAGAAACGGAGATGTTAATCAGTAAACTTCTATTCATTACTTTTTCTGGAAATTAAGAACTTTTCTATTACCAGATAGTCTATTTTGGTACCCATCATGCATTTGTAAGCATCAAGGGGGCTACATACTATCGGTTCCCCTCGAACATTAAACGAAGTATTAATAATAATTGGTAACCCAGAAAGTCTACCAAACTCCTTAATGGTTCGATAGTAGAGAGAATTCAATTTCTCTCGGACTGTTTGTAGTCTCGCGCTGCCATCGACGTGTATAACCGAGGGAATTTTGCCGACCCACTCTTTCTTGGTGGGGTAGACCATGAGCATAAAATCAGTTATGGCTGGAAGAGGGTCGTCAACTTCAAAATACTTCAGAGCCTTTTCCCGTAGTACCGCGGGGGCAAAAGGTCTAAATTCTTCGCGATGTTTTACTTTTTTATTCAGGATATCTTGCATTTCTGGATTAAGCGGATTAGCCAAGATGCTTCTGGCGCCTAAAGCTCTTGGTCCCCACTCCATACGTCCTTGGAACCAGCCCACGACGTTATCTTCATAGATGAGTTTGGCTGTCTTGCTTACGAGTTCATCATCGTCTTTAAACTGGTAATACTGAATGTTATTTTCATCTAAAAATTGCTCCACTATTCTGGTCGAGAATTCAGGTCCAAGATAGACATTTTCTAGCACACATTTTCTGTCGTATCGAAGTAAATTATTGTAAACATATAAAGCTGCGCCCATACTGGTACCGCCATCTCCTGCGTCAGGCTGAATCCATACATTTTTAAATAAAGTATTTTTAAGTATTTTCCCATTATAGACGCTGTTCAACGCGACTCCGCCAGCAAGGACCACATTCTCACAACCAGTAAGATGATATGCGTGCTCCAGTATTTTAGTCATTACTTCCTCGAGAATCATCTGCAGCGCGGCAGCAACATCCTTATGCCTTTGGGTAAGCACGGATTCCGGTTTACGGATAGGGCCATCCAAAAGATTACACAGTCTTTTTGATGGCATTTTATTGGCGTGGTGGAAAATGAAGTAGTCAAGATTCAATCTGTAACTGCCATCTTCTTTTATATCTATTGCCCTTTTTAACTTCTGATAATAAGGATTTCCATCTTTATCCATAAGGCCATACGCACTCAATCCCATAACTTTATATTCCGCGTCATTCACATGGAAACCCAAATAAGCAGTGATGGTTGAATACAACAACCCAATAGAGTGAGGAAACACCTGCTCTTTAATAAGCTTGATTGAGTTATTGTCGCCTATACCGATAGTTGTCGTAGTCCATTCGCCTACTCCGTCCACCGTTATAATCGCTGATTGTTTAAAAGGGCTGGCAAGGAACGCACTGGCCGCATGCGCGAGATGATGAGGAATGAAAAAAATGTCTCCGGCGTATTTCAGTTTCTTTCTGACAGTTCTTCTCACTCTGAGCTTCTCATTGATCCAAGAGGGCATAGATTTCAAGAAAGTTTTTATCCCTAACGGAAAAGTTTCAAGATATTGATAAAGCACTCTCTCAAATTTCAGGAAGGGCTTCTCGTAGAAGCCAATATACGAAATATTTTGAATGGTAATATTCTGGCTTTCGAGGCAGTAAGTAATTGCATTAATGGGGAATGATGTATCGTGTTTAATGCGCGTGAACCTTTCTTCTGCCGCGGCGGCTACTACAACCCCATCGCACAAAAGCGTGGCAGATGAATCATGGTAGAAACAGCTAATGCCAAGGATAAAAATATTTTTCATAACTTTTTTCTCCCAAACATTACCCAGTATCCGCCCTCCCGATGCGTTTTCCATATCCATTCAAGCTGTTTATAAAAACGGATAAGAAAATTAGGGTATGTCTCGCCGGTTCTATTCCAAACTCCCGCAATTTCCAGATTGCTTTCGTCAAATGGGTTCAATGACGGCACGGATTGAAAATATTCAATGTCGTTCTTTCTAAACCACCTAAGCACCTCTCCCACGGTATGGGTACTCTCGTGAGGATGAAGATATTGGTCGTTCCACCATCCGCGAATCTTTTCTCGGTCTTCTGTCTTACCAATCTGCAATCTTATAAACCAGTCGTTTAGTCTCTTATTGTTTTTAAATATTTTTGTTGCCAGAAATCGCCTAATCTTCAGCAAAATTCTGCCCGGCTTATTGTAGAGGCCGATAGCGATATAACCTCCAGGTTTGACAAGTTTTAGCGCGTTTGAAAAACCCTGATACGGGTCACCGGTATGATGCAATACTCCGAGACAAAGAGCATAGTCAAATTGGGTCCCTATCCTTAAAACCTCTTCTAGCTGAATAATATCCACCTTCTTTAAATTCAGAGAATCCAGTCCGAGTTTTTTCTTTAGAGCCTGTGCTTTCGCAAGAGATTTATTGGAAAAGTCTACTCCCCAAACCATCTTTCTACGCAAGGCTAGATAAGTAGCCAACTGACCCGTGCCAGTACCTATATCAATAACGGAAGCGTCAGAAGGTATACTTCTATCTAAAATCTTCGAAAACGATTGAGCAGATAATTTCAAGTCTTCTTTAGAGTTGAATCTTTCTAGCTCATAGTCCGGGAAGGGGGTAGTGTTATAAAAAGTCTGTACCGTGGTACTTATCTTGTTTTCCATTGTTGTCAAAATTGTTGATAGTATTCTTCCAGTTTGTGTTCTACAACTGGAACATCTATCCAATATGTTGTCTTATCTACCACTAGTCTGGTATCCAAGAAATGTTTGCCTACGAGCTTGGCAATGATAGCTACTGGGGCGACTCCCAAAATGTACGCGAAAGATAATAGAATATAACTGATAACCCTGTGAATATATTTACCGACAACTTTAAGTATTTTCATTGGTTTCCCCAGTATAACCTAAATATACCGCCAGATTGGAAGAATCGTGATACTATAAAGTAGTGAGCTTTTAACAGCACAACCTAATCTCTAATATGATCCCACTATTTTTAGCACTAATCATCGCATTTGGTGTAGGAGGCACGGTGGTGGCGTCCGACTCCGCGCGCCCAGGTGATCTCTTGTTTCCGGTAGATCGCGCGGTTGAAGACGTGCGCTTTGCCTTTACGCCGGGAGAGCGAAAAGCCGAGCTTAAAATTAAGTTTGCCAACGAGCGGCTCGATGAGTTTGAGTCTATTGTCTCGGACGAGACAGACGAGTCTCGTGATGATACAGCCACAAGCACACGGGGATCAGGATTTTCTGAAGAAGCAGAAAATAACCTCTCGCACGCGCTTGATATTTTGACCTCCCATTTGGCCGAGATACATGGTTTGGCATCAACTACACCGGGTGTCGCACAGGCAATCAGCGTATTAGAAGAGCGACTGTTGAGCGATGCCAACATGCTGCCGCAAGAACTACGCGTAAAGATTCGTGATGACCGTGGCCAAGTTGAGCTACGCACCGAGGATGGCAAGTTCCGAGTTGAGGTGAAACAAGACGGCACTCTCCGTGTGAA
>CAZYLR010000029.1:0-4709 GCA_964648835.1 uncultured Candidatus Saccharibacteria bacterium
CCACCGTCGATGTGGCAGTTGGTTCTGCAGAGGCGCTTGTCAAACTGCGCGGGGGCGCCAAGCCCGACATTCTCATCCTTGATATCATTATGCCGGATATCGATGGTATTGAACTCTTAGAGACTATTCGTAAAGAGAAACTGGTTCCTAATTCTGCCATCATCATGCTCACTAACGAAAGTAATCAGGACAAAATCGAGAAAGCAAAGTCGCTCGGTATCAAGGGCTATATTGTTAAAGCGACATATATTCCTTCGGAAGTAGTTGGGGAGGTTTTAAAAATCGTTAATTTAGAAACTAAATAATATGTCTACCACGCAAGAAAAACTTTTAAATGAACTTATCAACATAGTGGTCAAAGAGAGTGCTTCTGACCTCCATCTTTCGGAAGGCCGACCGCCGGTCATTCGGGTCTCGAACTTCTTGATTCCTTTGGTGAAAATGCCCGTACTCTCGCAAGTAGACATGGAGGGATTCCTCGCCATTTTTCTTTCTCCAGAAGCGAAAACAGAGTTTGAAAGCCGTAAGGAGGTTGACTTTGCCTACAGTAACCTCGGTAAAATGCGTTTCCGTTGCAATGTCTTTCTCTCGCTTGGCAAGCTAAATGTGGCTATGCGGTTGGTACCGACCGAGGTAAAAAGTTTCGAGGAACTTAATTTACCGCCGATTCTCGAGACTTTTGCCAAGCGTCAACAGGGCTTCTTTTTGGTAGTGGGTCCGGTGGGGGTGGGTAAGTCAACTACCCTCGCTACTATGATAGAGACCATCAATCTTGAACGGCTTGAGCATATCATTACCATCGAAGATCCCGTGGAATATATTTTCGAGTCTAAGAAGGCAATTATTGACCAGCGCGAGGTCAAGCTTGACACCCCCGATTTTCACAGCGCTCTTCAAGGTATCTTTCGTCAGGATGCCGATATTGTCATGATTGGTGAGATGCGCGACCCGGAAACAATCTCAACCGCAGTGACTGCGGCGGAGACTGGCCACCTAGTGCTCTCGACTCTGCACACCAACACCGCCAGTCAGACTGTGGACCGCATCATCGATGCGTTTCGAGCTGACCAACAGACCCAAATCCGTATCCAGCTGGCGGGGTCTCTCTTAGGTATATTTTCCCAGCGTCTACTGCCACGTATCTCCGGCGGACTAATTCCTGCATTTGAGCTTCTAATAAACAATAATGCTATCGCTAATCTGATTCGCGAGAAGCGTACCCAGGAGATTGGATCGGTTATCGAGACCAGCTCGGAGGACGGGATGGTAGATCTCAACAGAAGTTTGGCTGAGTTGGTGAGGAAGGGTGAGGTGACTGTAGAAAATGCTTTTCAATTTTCCTCTAATCCTAAAACGCTTGAGCGTATGATTTAGTTCGACAAGCTCACTACAAGTAAAATGCTTTTCAATTATAAAGTTCTAGAAAATTCTGGGAAACAAGTATCTGGCTCGATTGAGGCAGTTTCCATCGATGTAGCCATTGGTTCTTTGCAAAGACGCGGGCTCATTGTCTCCGAGATAGAACCGGCAGAGAAGGAGTCGTGGTTATCCAAGATTCAGTTCGGTTCAGGCGTCTCGCATAAGGAAGTGGTCATCCTCTCGCGGCAGATGGCCACCCTTTTTGAAGCGCAAATCTCTGCCCTGAAGATCTTCACTGTCCTTTCGGCCGAGATGGAAAACCAGAGTCTCAAGAGGAGTCTAACCCAAGTCGCCGATGACTTACAGGCGGGTAACAGTATTTCCAAGGCTCTTTCTAAACACCCGGCCATTTTTTCTGACTTCTACATCAACATGGTTAGGTCGGGCGAAGAAACAGGGAAATTAAACGAGACTTTTAACCATCTGGCCGACTATCTCGATCGTAACTATGAAGTGGTTTCCAAGGCTCAAAATGCCTTAATTTATCCGGCTTTTGTTATTACAGTCTTTATCGCGGTGATGGTCCTGATGTTTACGGTCATCATTCCGAAGATAAGTCTCATTATTATTGAGTCTGGTCAGGCGATACCGTTCTACAGTCGAGTTGTTTTCTCTGCCAGTGATTTTTTGGTCAGTTACGGTATCATCCTGCCCGTTCTCCTGGTTATCTTCGGATTTTTCGTCGTGCGCTACACGCGCACAGCCGAAGGCAGGTCGGCCTTAGCTCGTTTTAAACTCTCGGTGCCTTATATAGGTGGTCTTTATAAGAAACTCTATCTTTCAATCATTGCAGACAATATGAACACAATGGTTCTCTCCGGTATTCCTATGGTCAAAGCCATTGAGGTAACCGCTTCCGTGGTTGGTAACGAAGTTTACAAGCGGATTCTTGAGGAAAGTCTATTAGCGGTTAGGGGAGGTAGTTCATTGTCTCAATCACTTTCCCAGTATGAGGAAATCCCGGGTATGTTGGTCCAGATGATAAGAGTAGGCGAGGAATCTGGCGAACTCGGCTCAATTTTAGGTACCATGGCCCACTTTTACCAAAGAGAAGTGATAAATGCCGTTGATACTTTGGTGAGCTTAATTGAGCCGGTTATGATTGTCTTTTTAGGTTTAGGGGTTGGTGTTCTTTTGGCTTCCGTACTTATCCCCATATACGATATTGCCAATTCTGCTGGTTTCTAGAGTATAATTAACTTGTCACTCAAAACAGGTGATTTATAAATTATAGATAAAATTGTTAAAATTAATATGAACAGAACAAAAGGCCTGCCTGCAAGATACAGTCAGGCGGGCTTCACCCTCATCGAACTTCTGGTGGTCATCGCCATCATCGGCATTCTCTCGTCAATAGTGCTGGCCTCTCTCAATACCGCGCGAGGCAAGGGCAACGATGCCAAGGTTAAGGCACAACTTTCTGGCCTGCGAGCTTCGGCAGAAGTTTATTACGATACTAATGGAAATTACGGAGCTGCAGCTGGTGCAGCATGTAACGCAGGTATGTTCGCTGATGCGGGATCTGGTATGGCATCTTACACCAACACTACCGGAGCATTCCCAGCTGGTGCAACCCTAACGTGCGTAACCACCGGTACTCCATCTACTGCATACGCAGTAGCGGCTCTTCTTCCGGGGAGCTCAAGTGCTACCGATACCTGGTGTGTGGATAGTTCTGGCAAGTCTCAACTTGTTGACCCTATCTCCATCGGTTCCGGAGACGCAGCCTGCTAAGTAATACTTTATAAAATCAATATGAGCAAAAGAACAAGGGGCTTCACCCTCATCGAACTTCTGGTGGTCATCGCCATCATCGGCATTCTCTCGTCAATAGTGCTGGCCTCTCTCAATACCGCGCGAGGCAAGGGCAACGATGCCAAGGTTAAAGCCCAGCTTGCTGGTCTACGAGCGGCGGCAGAGGTCTACTACGATACGAATGGTTATTATGATACCGTGGCTTCCGATTCGTGTACCGACCCCGTACCGGATTTCTTCGAAGATCCTGATTCCGGAATGCTCCAATACACTACGCAGACCAACTATCCGACTGGTGCAGACCTCTCGTGCCGCACGGACGGCACTGCCTATGCAGTTTCGGCATTATTGCCCGGAGCAGGAGGAACTAACTCGTGGTGTGTTGATAGCGCTGGTAGTTCGAAGACAGAAGGTGCCGCTCTTGGCGCTGGAATTGTAGTCTGTCCGTAAATTCAATTTCAGGTTTGATATCCCAAGCAGGCTGACTGGCGGTCATCCTGTTTGGTCATACCTAATTGTTGGTATAATAAATGCGATGAATAAAAGAGAAAAAAGCCTGTCCGTCGACAAGGCGGGCTTTACCCTCATCGAGTTGCTTGTTGTTATTACAATCATAGGCATTCTTTCAGCTATTATCATTAATTACCTAACGTTGGCGCGTGGTAAAGGCAACGACACTAAAGTCAGGTCTCAACTTAATAGCGCGCGTTCGTCTGCAGAACTTTTCTATAATAGTAGCAATAGTTATAATGGTACTGTCGGCAATATTGCCGGCCCTTGTGACACAGCGAATTCCATGTTTACCGACACTGCCTCTGGAATGGTCAAATTCACTAGCCAAAGCGACTATCCAAACGGCGCGACTCTGACGTGCTACTCAACAACTGGAGCTTATGCTATATCGGCTCTCTTGCCGGGAGTGGGCGGAACGAACTCTTGGTGTGTTGACAGTCGGGGAAGCGCTAAATTAAGGAGCGCTCCGATAAATAGTCCTGCCTGCTAGGCCAGAATAATGATTTACGTCGTCCTTTTTGTTTTGGGTGCTATTGTTGGCAGTTTTCTCAATGTCGTCGGTCTGCGCTGGGATTCACCCCGCCACGGCGGGGCGTGGTCGAACTTTGATGGCCGTTCAATTTGTCCTAATTGTTTCAAGACGTTGCGTTGGTTCGAGCTTATACCGATTTTAAGTTTCTTAGCTCAGAAAGGTCGATGCAGAAATTGCATGACGAGAATATCCTATCAGTATCCTCTGATCGAGCTTTGGACTGGATTAATATTTGTTACTGTTCCATACATTTTTATACCCGTCTTCTGCATTTATATTGTTATCACTATTTATGACCTTAAGCACAAAATCATTCCTGATCCGTTAGTATATTCTGCAATCGCCTTAAGTTTACTTATTCCTTTATTCTTTATTCCTTATTCTCTCTTGGACTGGCTCTCGGGGCCGATTCTGTTCGCTTTTTTTGGAACCATCTGGCTCTTTTCCCGCGGGAGGGCTATGGGTTTTGGCGATGCCAAACTTGGACTCT
>CAZYLR010000030.1:0-4557 GCA_964648835.1 uncultured Candidatus Saccharibacteria bacterium
CCGTTCGGTTTCCTAATTTCTTTCTTTAGGATTTCCAAGAGACGTGGATGAATCCCGAGTGCTTCAAGCTCAACGGCAATGGCGCTCGGATTGAGCACGCGCAAGACCACTGATTCGCCGTAAGGACCGGGCAGAAGCGAAGTACGCACTTCAATCTCGATATCGGCGAGTTTGATGGAGAAGCGCCCGTCTTGAGCTTTTTCTTTGACATTGAGCCGGAGCTCGCTTATCAGTTTAATGCGGGATAACAAGAGTTCAAATGTCTCGGAATCGAAATGAAGAATATCTGTCAAAACGCCGTCAAGCCGGTAACGCAGGCGCAAGTCCTTCTCCTCTGGCTCAAGGTGCACGTCAGAGGCCTTTAAGCTAATAGCACCGGCCAGAATAATTTCTAAAATTTTTGAGATGCGATAAGCGCGTTTCATCGAGAGCACTCCCTCAATTAATTTTTTAACATCAGCAAGTGACGTGACCTTTCTTGTCATTTCGAGAATTTCTTCGTTCGATATATCGAGGGCGCCGGATTTAGTTTCAAACGAATATGAAAGGTCTTTGTACCTCTCCCAAACTCTTTCGAGACTCTGGTGCGAGACCATAAAAATTTCAGGGTCATAGCCGCGGCGCTTTAAGTCCTCGATAACTTCCATAGTTTTTTCTTTTTCGGGCGAGAGGACGGCCACATCAATTTTTTTATCTGTGGCGTTGAAGACTGCGATCTCTGCGGCGCGGGCGTCAACTTCTTTGATGACGCGCAGGGCGTCAATGTTTATGGGGTGTGTTGAAAGGTCAAGATACGGGACGCCGTGGCGACGAGACAGGGTGGAGGCGAGCTCCTCCTCCTCTTTCTTGAGGAGGGCGCTTACGCGTTCGTTCCGTTTTTCTTCGTCGAAAACAACCATGGCTACATTCTATAGCTTCTAGCTTCTAGGTGCTAGCTTCTAGCTTGAAACTAAGGGCTATTTTAACTACTTGACTTCCTGATATGAGCTATGGTATAATTAGAGTAGACAGACAATCCAAGAATAAACTCTCAACCCACGAGGATAGGAGGAGGCGCCATGAAAAGGTTCTTGGTGGTGGCGATGGTCGCAGTCGCGGCAGCAGGGTGCGTGGCCGTTCCCATCGGTAGGTCTGGTGGGGCACAGCTCTATGTGCCGTACCAGGTCGGGGTATTCGCGCGCGTAGTCAACAACTGCGCGCCATTCTTGGACTTCGAGACGGTGAGCGGGGTGGTGTTGAAGGGGTTGCCTTACGGCGACTCCGACACAATCCCGCTCATCTCCCTGCCCTTTGGCGGTAGTCATCGAGAAATGGCCCTGACAGCCAAGGGGTACACTGCTGCGAAGGAGTACCTCGGATCTGCCACGGCCATATTTTCCGTGAGCACTTACGAGGGCTCACGGGCGGCAGTCTGGGAGGTGAATCATCTCCGCCTTCCCAACGGCCGGGGTGGTTGCCGGTAGTGGTCGAGGCAAGGCCTCGACCAAAGGGCGAGGACCCAAGTCCTCGCCCTTTCTTATTGTCAAAATGCTAAAATGCTCATATGAGATATCTTTCTAAAAGCCCAGAGGAGACAAATAAAATTGCCAAGGACTTTCTGGATACTCTAGGACTGCAAGACCAAGCCACGGTGGTGGCTTTGCAAGGGGAATTGGGGTCGGGTAAGACCGCCTTCGCGCAAGAGGTGGGAAAAATTTTGGGCGTGGCAGAGAATATGCACAGCCCCACTTTTGTCATAGAGAAAATTTATTCGATAGATTGGAAAGGATTCAAGAATTTAATACATATAGACACCTATCGTTTGGAAAAAGATTCTGAACTACTTCATCTCGGCTGGGAAGAAATTACGAGGGAGCCCGAGAATCTCATCTTTTTAGAGTGGCCGGAAAATATCGCCGGCATTATTCCGGCTAGCGCCAAAAAGATTTATTTCAAATTCATTGACGACACTACTCGTGAAATTTCCTATGAAAACTAAAAAGCTCATTCTTTTCGATGCGCATGCCATTATTCATCGCGCTTATCATGCTCTACCAGAATTTGCGACGTCATCGGGCGAGCCGACCGGTGCGCTCTACGGTCTCTCCGCGATGCTTTTAAAAATTATCGGTGAACTCAAGCCGAACTTCATGGTCGCTTGTTTCGATTTGCCCGGGCCCACTTACCGTCACGAAGTCTACGATGCTTACAAAGCTGGTAGAGCTAAAATAGATGACAATCTGGTTTCCCAACTTGAACGCGCCAAAGATGTTTTTAGCGCCTTTAGTATTCCAATTTATTCTCATCCCGGTTTCGAAGCGGATGATATTATCGGCACTATCGTTAATGACTTAAAGAAGGATAAAAATGTAGAAGTTATCATTGCTTCCGGCGATATGGACGCTCTGCAACTCGTCGATGATAAACAGGTCCAGGTCTATACCCTTAAGAAGGGCATAAATGACACCATTCTCTATGATGAGAAAAAAGTGACAGAACGCTTTGGGTTCCCGCCGAAACTTCTGGTAGATTACAAAGGTTTGCGCGGGGATCCCTCGGATAATATTATCGGGGTAAAAGGTATTGGGGAGAAAACCGCCACCTCTCTCATCACTGTATTCGGTACCGTAGAGGATATTTATAAAGTTCTCAAGAAGAAAGATGATACTTATAAAAAAGCAGGCATAAACGAACGTGTTAAAAATCTTTTAGTGGAAAACGAGAAAGAAGCGCTCTTTTCGAAAACATTGGCTACTATCCGTACCGATGCGCCGATTCATTTCGTCTTGCCGCCGGAGTGGAAGCAAACTCTAGAGCTTAATAAACTCCTCGAACTTTTCAGCAAACTTGAGTTTAGAATCATGGGGGAGAGGGCGAAGAGATTGGTAGGAGAAATCGGAAGAAGCCCCGACGTTCCAGTCGGGGTCCCGACCGATAGCGTCGGGGTTAAAGAATTGTGTTTGGCGCTTTGGGTTATAGACTCAAACATGACAAGCCCGAGCCTTGAGGATGTACTGCGTTTTACTAAGGCGGAGAATATTAAAGAGGCTAAAAAAATTATTGAGGCCGAACTTGATAAGCGAAAAGTTAGAAAAGTTTTTGAAGAGATTGAGAAACCAATTGTGAGAGTGGTCGAAGAAATGAATGAAAAAGGTGTCAAGATTGATAAGAAAGTCTTAAAAAATCTTTCTTTAGAGTATCACCAAGAACTGACACGTCTCGAAAAGGCAATTTGGAAAATAGCAGGAGAAGAGTTCAACATTAATTCACCCAAGATACTTTCTAATATCCTTTTTAGTAAACTTCAGCTAGCCGAAAAGCGCCAGAAGAAAACGCCGACAGGGGCTCTCTCGACTAAGGAGTCAGAATTGGAAAAGCTTCGAGATAAGCATCCAATTATTGCCCTAATTCTTGAATATCGTGAGCTTGCTAAATTGCTTTCAACTTATATTGATGCCATCCCGCCGTTACTCGACAAAAACTCCCGTCTGCATTCTACTTTTATTCAAGCAGGCACTACTACCGGTCGCATGGCCTCTCAACTTCCCAACCTTCAAAATATTCCTAACAAAACTGTTCTTGGTCGAGCTATCCGCCATGCCTTCGTGGCGGAAGATGGTTTTAAGCTGGTCTCGTTTGACTACTCGCAGATTGAACTACGCATCGCGGCTATTCTCTCGCGAGATAGGAAGCTTATTGAGATATTTAAAAATGGAGAAGACGTACACGCCGGTGTGGCGATGCACATCTTCAAAGTTCCGAAAGATTTGGTGGATAAGAGTATGCGCACGAGAGCCAAGACTATTAATTTCGGCATTCTCTACGGCATGGGGGTCAATGCTCTTAAGACCAATCTAGGTGTTGAGCGTAAAGAAGCTCAAGAGTTCTACGACAAATACTTCCAGACCTTCGCTGGCCTTGCTACATATTTAGATAAAATCAAAGCCGAAGCTGGGCAGAAAGGCTACACAGAAACCTTATTTGGCAGAAGGCGGTACTTCGAGGGGCTTAAATCGCCCTTGCCCTACGTGCGAGCACAGGCCGAGAGGATGGCTATTAATGCGCCTATACAGGGCACTCAAGCGGACTTAATTAAAATTGCCATGAAAAGAATCGATGAGTACATCAAGTCTGAAAAACATGAGGACGATATTCGTCTCATTCTCCAAGTGCATGACGAGCTGGTTTATGAGGTGAAAGATTCTTTAGTAAATGAAGCTGTCAAACTCTTCAAACAATTGATGGAGACAGTTTTGCCTGAAGATAAAACTTTTAGTGTGCCCATCATAGCCGAAGTCAGCGCTGGTGATAATTGGGGAGAGATGCGCCATATATGACAGACGAGTTTTACCACAAAGATATCTTCGGTACCGTGGTTGATGTTAGTCTCGGTGCTGTCGAGGCAGAAAATAACCAGCCTCTTTTCGACAAAAAAGGTCGAGAGTTTAATATTTTCGCTCTGACCGACGCTCTAGGCGCCCGGAAGAGAAAGGAATCTTGGATTCTCTACCAGAAGGCGCTTTCGGCTGGACTCTCGGCTGAAGAGATTTTCTTTAAGATAGTTTGGCAGGTGAAGTC
>CAZYLR010000031.1:0-4551 GCA_964648835.1 uncultured Candidatus Saccharibacteria bacterium
AAGCAAGACATCAATATTACCAGTGGAGTGCAAAAGCGGGTGGCCTCATACAATTTCTTTCTTTAATTCTTTAACAATGCTATAATTTGCGAAGTGCTGAACGATTAACAAAATAATTTACTTTCCCATTATGGAGGATGAAAAAAAGACTGACGAAGAGGTGGACTTAAATACCCCGGCCGAACCAGCTCCCGAACCCAAGCCGGAGACACCGACAGAAGACACGCCGGTAGTTTAATCTCAAAGAGACCCCTTCAGGGTCTCTTTGATTTTCTAAAAATATCAAGGGTTACCCTTGATATTTTTATTTTCCGCTCTTATACCACTTCTGATACTCCCGAATATCAAGGGTAACCCTTGATACATCCTCTGGTAGATTGTCCATATCTAGAATTCGCGCTTCAGGTCGATTGGTGAGTAGAGAGAGGTCTTGATAACTTGAGTAGCGATAATTCTCTAGAAATTCTTTAGCACGTTTCTGATTCTTAATCCCATTTTCTTTCCATCCCTTTTCAAACAATTCGATACAATTAAGGTGGACATAAGCAAATAGATAACGAAAGTATGCGTCATCGCCTATATGCTCTGATCTGAATGGATGAACAAATAAAGAACCGCTGCGCTCATATTTTGTATTAAAGTACATTGAGCAAGCAGTAAGTAGCTTCATCATAAAAGTGCTAATGCCACCCTCTATAATTTCTTGGACAACCAAGTGGAAATGATTGGGCATGAGTGAGTAAGCAAGAATTGATACAAGTGGTTGGCCGCGTTCTTGCTTGTATAAATCAAGAATATTTTTCTGGCCTTTATTTAAGAAGTTGCTTACGTGAAAATGGTCTTCCTGATTCAAAATATATAGCAGAGCAAGAAATCTATCGTAGTCTTTTTTATCTAGAAAAATCTTTCTCTTCTCTACTCCGCGACTAAATAGGTGATAATACTCGTCCGGAACAAATTTGACTTTTCTTTCCATAATATCAAGGGTAACCCTTGATATTTTATCACATTTTTAAGGTTGGAAGAGTCCGTCGGGAACAAAGCGAACCTCTTTCACCACATCAAACTGCTTAGCTGTAGCTTCAATTTGAGCTCGCAATATATTGACTCGACAGGCACCACCGCCAGTCTTGTTCTCCGGGTCATTAAGTGTAAGAGTCAACACACCATTAGAAAGTGATGCACTCGTGAGAGTGACACCCGCAAGCGGAAATTCTGTGCCTGGAGTAGTAAGTTTTTCTACGCTATCAGGTCCCTTGAGAAGTTCTTTAACTGTATCTTGAATAGGTGTGACTGTAAAAGGAATGGAACGGTTTATAGGAAACAATCCTTTTGCAGAACACAAAATGTTGCCGCTTTCATCCCGATCTCTTTGATTGTTGTAGAAATAGAGTTTTATATCTCGAGTTTGAGACACAACTTGACTGAAACGGATTGGTATCCTTACTTCGGCATCATGTTCAGGTAAACCGGATGGGTTGTCTTTCTGGAAGACGATCGTTCCCGTTTGGGTTGTAGGAGTAGAGAAGTTTACGATGGTACTAAATGGTACGAAGTTGGTAGTCATCCACTCCCCTTGCGCCTGAGCAATTCCAACTCCCAGTTGTTTGCCATTGGCATCAAGCATTTTGACCGGGAAACTGGCTTCGAAGTACCAATTGCCCCGCGCTTCTCCAGTGACAGTTATAGGACTTCTGACTATCGCATCCGGCTCGGGTATGGTAACGCGAATCATGGCAGAGCTTATATCCGTATCTCGACCACCACAGCTACTGCAATCATCAAAAATAATAATGGCACCAATCAAAAGGATGAGAACTGCGATTCCTATGACAACCAAGGTAGATTTTTTCATGACTTGAGTATTTTTATTTTAGCGCCGATTTTATTTAATCGCCCCACGATATTTTCATAACCGCGTTTGATAGCGTAGACATTACGCAAAGTTGATTTGCCTTCCGCACCAAGCATCGCGGCAAGTAACATCACAGCCGGCCGCAAAGCCGGAGGGCAGACGATTTGCGCGCCTTTGAGTTTGGAAGGTCCGTCGATAAAAACGCGGTGCGGGTCGGCCAAGCGAACGTTTCCACCAAGTCGATTGAGTTCGGTAAAGAAGATGGCTCTATCCTCCCACATCCAGTCGTGTATAAGAGTGGTGCCTGTGGCTTGTGAGGCTATCGGCACGAAGAAGGGCAGGTTGTCCGTATTGATACCCGGATACGGCTGGGCGTGAATCTTGTCATGAAGCGCTTTGAGTTTAGAGGGCTTAATCGAGAGGTCAACAAGTTTAGTACGGTTGTTATAAGAGAGGTAGGACGAGGAGACACTATAGCGCAATCCCATTTTCTCCAGTTTCAAGAGTTCAACTTTTAGAAAATCAATCGGTGCTCTTTGGATTATTAATTTCGAGCCAGTCATAATAGCTGCCGTAATGAAGAGCATAGCCTCCACCGGATCCTCGCTATTGGAATACTCGATATCTGCCTTTATGTTTGGGTTGCCTTCGATAGTGAGCGCCTTGGTACCGATGCCATGTATTTTTATTCCCAGTTTCTCCAGAAAATAACATACCTCAAGCACCATGTAGTTCTGCTGGGCGAAATCTATGGTAGTCCGCTGTGGCAAGACGGCCGCGCGCAAAATGGCGTTGGTAGTAGCAGTATCCGATGCCTCATACATGACCACCTCTTTTTTTGTCCTGCTTGCCCCGAGCTTGGTCGAGGGGCCGCTTGTTATATGGTAGTAATTTCCTTTCGTCACTATTTTGAGACCCAAATCTTCGAGTGCGTAGCGATGAGCGGCGATAGTTCTCTCTCCCATCTGACAACCGCCGATGTGGGGTAAATTAAAAGAGCGCAGACGAGCGGAGAGCGGACCGATGAGCATTAAGGCGGATCGAATTTTGCCAGTGGCGCTGCTGTTTATGTTTGATACAGAAAATACTTTCGGTGGTTCGATAGTGAGAGTGTGTTTACCAATCCAGACTACTTTGACACCAAGACTCCTGAAAACTTCTATAAACCGATTCACTTCTTCAATGCGCGGGATGTTTCTGAGAGTAGTCTTGCCTCGATTGACCAGCGTGGCAGCAAAAAGATGAGTGGCGCCATTCTTGGAAGCGTTGGTGGTAATAGAGCCCGAGAGTTTGTGTCCCCCTTCTATCTCGAAGTCGTCTCTTTCATCTTGCCAGTCTTTCGATTTCATTGCCCGTACAATATATCATACGGCGCGTATTTTAAGAGTCCCCTATGATCTGTCTCCACTTTTAAATGCCAATAGAGCTAATACTAGAATATAGACAAGATGGTCATCAAGGAGAGGATTGTTGTCTGGCGGGAAAACGGCCAAATACATAAGAAGTAGCATCGCGCTACCGGCTACGGCTCCCCAGACCACGAACTTGTTGAAAAAAAGTGTCAGTCCGACACCCAAGAGTCCCGCCATGAAGAGCCAATCGACAACCGGCATCCCCGCAAGCCCCTTGAAAAATTCCGCTAAAGGCCCGCGGGTAGCATTCAAAAGAAATCCGGAAGTGGGTGACCCGCCATTTATCCAAGCTTTCTCTGTGGTAGTGGCAAATCCCAGTCCAACTAACTTATCGACAAAGGCCCAAAGGAAAATTAAACCCATCGAGAGACGCAGTCCCAACCATGTAATTTTTTTCATGTTCATATATATTTATTGTAGCATATGATAAAATGTCAATAATATTATGATGTGGATAGGATACGCTCTGTTATCTGCAATCTTCGCGGCCGCGGTCGCCATTCTCGGAAAAATCGGCTTAAAAAATGTTGACTCAACCCTAGCCACCACTATCAGAGCGGTGGTGATGGCAATCTTCCTCCTCGGCATCGCGGCCGTACTGCAAAAATTTTCACTCCTTAAAACTGTCGGCAATCAGACTTTAACCTTCATTATTTTTTCCGGCGTGGCTGGAGCGCTCTCGTGGTTATTTTATTTCCTTGCTCTCAAATACGGTCCGGCTACCGGCGTGGCCGCTCTCGACAGGTTGAGTGTCGTCTTCGTGGTTATCCTGGCCGCGATGTTTCTCGGCGAAGCGCTGACTTTCAAATCTGTCTCCGGCTTAGTACTCCTCGTTCTCGGTGCACTGCTACTTGTTTGGAAGTAGGAACTTTTAAACTTATTATTACTGGACCCAGGTGACGAAGGTGAAAACCTTTTCTCCCTTTCCAAGATCACGAACATAGAGAGAATTTTTGCCTCGTGCGTCTTGTTTAACCGCTTTTCCCCATGCCGATGGGTTATCAAGGTCAATATCTTGGCTATCTACTCCATTAACTCCAACACGCTTGCCCGGACCGGAAGTGCTCTGTCCTATGGTAGTAATGCTATCAAGATGGGCGTAAATAGCCTCTATCTCTGCGAAATCGTGCAGATTGGGATGTTCATTGGAAGGCGGGCCGTCCGGGTCGCTGGTATAGTCCATGCAACTGCCTAAATTGGCGTTGGAAAAGTTCTCATCTTGATGGTCGAGACCAAAGTCATGGGCTATTTCTTGACACATAACCAACCTGCGCCATGCCGGTG
>CAZYLR010000032.1:0-4537 GCA_964648835.1 uncultured Candidatus Saccharibacteria bacterium
TTGAAGAAACTTCCTGCAGAGACATTGCTCCCGGTTTCCTTTCCAAAGAACTTGGCTCTATCGGTGAAAGGCTTACTTATGCCGAGAATCAGACTGAATTTAACACTAATGACCTGGAATATTTGAAGCGTTCTTATTTCTTGCTGGAAATCAAAGATTATCTTTTGATGAAACGTCTGACGGAGAAATGCGGCATCAAGCCAACATTCATCCTCTATTTCTATTCGACCGAAGACGCCTGTGAAGAATGCCAAAGGACCGGCTATGTCTTGACGGCGCTGCGAGACAAGTATCCTGACTTGCGAGTATATTCGTTCGATTATCACTTCGACCTCGGGGCCATTGATACCCTCGTTTCCATCTATAAAGTTAAATTGGACCTGCCCGCTCTGATTATCAATGGCCTTACCTACTATGGCTTTTATTCCGTCGAAGACCTTGAGACGATGGTGCCCGCTCTCAAGGAACTCGCGGCCCGCGCCAAAGCTCTCGAAAAAACCGCCACTTCTACCCTAACTGATTGATTAAAATGAAGTATAATTCAAACATGTGGCCTTATGCATTTTGGGCACAAATACGAGAGAGAGAGAGTAAATAACCCTCGACAAGTTTCGATATTTCCAAACATTTCCGTTTTTTGCGCTTCAAAACGGAATCTACATATCATTCTGCTGTCGTTGCTACTGCTACTATGGTTTACCCCTGCCAGTTCAGCGTGGGCTGCCGCATTTACCTCAAAGGCCACCGGCAACTGGAGTGCCAGTGGACAGACGACGTGGAACGAAGCTGGTGTCCCCGGCGACGGGGATACCGTTTCTATCGCGGGCGCGCACACAATCACCATCGACCAAAACATCGGCACGAATGGGAACGGGATCAAGCAGATCATCTTGAATCACGCCTCCGCACGTCTCCAGTTCAGCAACGCCGGATCAGCTTACACGATTTATTTCGCGTCAACGGGCACAGACCCGTTGGGCGGTGGGACAAACACAAATCCGACATTTGCCAGCGCGTCGATGTTCGGCTTCTTTGTCGCACGCGGAACTCTTGCGCTTGATGGCGATGCGACCCATATTCATACAATAACAAGTGGGAACGACACAAATCCA
Source organism: uncultured Candidatus Saccharibacteria bacterium (assembly GCA_964648835.1). Classification (GTDB taxonomy): domain Bacteria; phylum Patescibacteriota; class Minisyncoccia; order Phycocordibacterales; family Zambryskibacteraceae; genus UBA5004. The sequence continues at coordinate 1,113 of CAZYLR010000032.1, forward strand.
ATCTACATCCATCATAACTGGGGCGATCTCGGCAACTACACGGGTGCAAATCTCTCGCTGACGTACACCATTGTAAAGCATCTTGGAACCAATGTCGGGGGTATGCAAGGGATATTCTGGCGTGGGGAAACGGGCTTTACCTTCGTCGTTGACCATTCCCAATTTGATGATCCGTATAGCGTCGTCTACAACGCCGCTGGACTTGCCCCAACCTTCACGTTTAATTATATCAGCAATGCACGGAGCCATACGCTCGACTTCACAAATGGCGTAGTACGTGCACCAGGATTGATCATCACCGATAACACTGAAGTTACGCCTGCCGCAAGCGACAAGGCATTTCTTTACGCACTGTCGGGCAGTGGTGCGAGTGGCGTTGGGATCACCTTCCAGCGCAATGCACTACTTGCCAATATTACAAGTAAGAAACTCATCCACACACAGGCGGGATCATTGAATGGGTCCGGCGGGCATCACAACATCACCGATAATGTCGCGGTCTCAACTGGAAGTGATGGAATCGGGATTAATACCCTGATGACCGACACTGAGCTAAATGTCTATCGCAATGTGCTCGACGGCTACTATCAAGGTATTACGCAATCTAGCGAATCTGGCAATATTTACGAAAATATGTTTTTTGCCAATAGTGGATCAGTTGCCGGTCAGGGTCAGATTATTACCTACGGCTACGCGAGTGGACTGACAATCCATCACAATGTCTTCGCGTTCTCTAGCTTAGGCGCTGACCAAATTGCCCTGTTCCTGTTTAAGTCCGGCGGTCTCGGCGACAGTGGGATCGTGAAGCACAACACTATTTACACAGCTGCCATCGGCGGTGGTACGCCAAGGGCAATTCTCATTGGTGAGAGCGGCTACTATAACACTAACTCCATCGTGCGAGACAATCTTGTCACAGGGCCATGGAGTCAAGGCATCGCAGATGGTAACGGTGCGGGAAGCACCAACACCTACGTCAGTGATTATGCCGGGTCCGGCGTCCACCATAATGCCGTGCAAGGAGCCTCGACTGGATGGAAGAATAATGGGGGCACGAACTTCACTGATGGAACAAATGCTCATCCGAACGCAGTCTATGGAGACGTGACAACGACCGCAACATTCGTGGATGCAACACGCACATTGCTGACCTTTGATACTTCGTTGGGTGGTGCTGGAACGTATGCGAATCTCTTTTCGAATTTGGCGAATCGCTGTGGCTGTACAGGTACTGCGTGGAATTCGGCGTATAACCTCGACCAAACAGGTGGACTTCAAAATTATCTGATGTCAGGATGGAAACCAACTAATACGGCGTTTCAGGTTGCGAGTGATAACATGAGTCCCTCAAATGGGTGGATCGGTGCCATCGAAGGAGACGCCCCCTCGACTGGTGGCACACTTCGTTATGTGCCCGCTCCGATTGTTACTCTATCTGTGGATACTGCCTCCATTACTCAAGGTCAATCTTCAACTCTCACTTGGTCAGTCGAGAATGCTTCAAACTGTTGGACTTCTGGAGGATGGTCAGATGCTATCGACATCGCCAGCGCCAGCACCAGCTCTAAGACCGTGACGCCAACGTCAACCACTCCCTACACTCTGGCCTGCTTCAATGAGGGCGGTTTGGATATTCACACGGTGATGATAGAGGTGGACAAGACAATCCCAGTGGCCACCATTACGTCAACTATTTCTGTGTCTGCCAGCTCCACTCTACCGTTGTCTGAAATAAAGTTGTCATCTAGTTTCGTCTCCCCACCCCTTAAACTAGGCATGAGATTAGAGATGATCAAATACCTTCAAACCATCTTGAATACCGACCCAGACACCAGCTTGGCTAAGGATGGACCTGGCTCTCCGGGCAATGAAACCGATTACTTCGGACCATTAACCAAGAAAGCCGTCATCAAGTTCCAAGAGAAATACGCCGAAGAGGTTTTATTACCATGGCAGTTGACTAAAGGCACCGGTTTCGTGGGCACAACGACACGGGCCAAACTTAACCAGATTCTGGGACGGTAATCTGAAAATCTGATTCTGGAGCCGAGGAGAGGATTCGGACCTCCGGTCTGCTGTTTACAAAACAGCTGCTTTACCACTAAGCTACCTCGGCGACTACCTTACTTTACCTTTTCTTTGGTGTTTTGAGAACCATTTTCGCAAACATCGTGTATTTCTCCATTCCCCTTTTCAATTTCGGACATATTTTTGAAGAATTCCGAGATACCATCTGACTTTTTCAAAAGTCTCGAATCCCGCATTTTAACGACATATTGTTCTCGTTTTTCTTTCAAAAAAGAAAGTAATTTATTAAAATAATTTTTTGAGTGTATCGGAATCTGCCGCTTGAAAAAGAATGAGGACTTCTCCTTACCTTCGGAATAAAGGCTAACGGCTCTATGATAAAGCTCCCGAATGCGAGTATCACTTTTGGAGATAACATTCAAAATAAAAAAAGATTTTTTCCGTTTCTCTTCTAACTTTTTAGCAACCACCAAGGTGATAATCGAGAGTCCAGAGATGGTAAAAATAGAAGTGGCTATCATATGGAGAAGCGTACAAAATGCCCCACTTCGGTTCGCTCGCCGAACTTCTGTACCGTATTATTTATGAGGTCACTAATTTTATGTTCGGGGTCTTTAATGAAGGGTTGCCCAAGAAGTTCAGTTGTATCGGAAGGATTCATAGCCGCTATGTGCATGCTGATGTCACGAGCCACTAATTTAAATTCAGGATTTTTGGCCACAAAGTCTGTCTCACAGAGGAGTTCAATCATGACCCCGACTGTCTCGCCCGTATGGATGTAGGAAACTATCACGCCGGCTCCAAGAGTACGATTACTTTTCTTAGCGGCAATCTCGGCGCCTTTTTCCTTTAGAAGCGCGATGGCTTTATCTTTATCCCCGCCGGCTTGCTCAAGTGCTTTCTGGCATTCCATAATGGAAAGGCCAGTCTCTTCGCGGAGTCCTTTAATTTGTTCCGTTGTTACCATTTTCTTCTTTACTTTCTTCCTTGCCTTTTCTATAGGCCTTTACCAATTGTTCTAACACAAAGTTAATACTTTGTCTTGAGGAGTCGTTGCCTGGGATGGCATAGTTAAGTTCGTAGAGATTGGAATCGGAGCCGGCTAGAGCGATAACCGGGATACCGATTTTCCTTGCCTCGGCGACGGCTATGTATTCTTTCTTAGGGTCGATGACTACTAGAAATTTCGGCAAAGATTTCATTTGAGAAAGTCCACCGAAATAAATAGTGAGTCTGTCAATCTCACGATCGAAGAGCAGACGTTCTTTTTTGGTATATTTGCTAAGTTCACCTTTCTCTCTTTGTTCGACAAGCTCTTCCAGTCGAGCGATACGCTTCTTGATTTCAGAGAAATTTGAGAGAGTCCCTCCAATCCAGCGACCGGCAACATATGGCAT
>CAZYLR010000033.1:0-4535 GCA_964648835.1 uncultured Candidatus Saccharibacteria bacterium
CAAGGACGGCAGAATTGAGCGCTCCGCCAGTATCGGGGTAAACTTCCCGCTGTTCAAAAAACTTTTTCTCTCCCTCACGATTATTTTGTTTGCCCTACTTTCTTTCGGCATTGGTCGACTATCTGTGGCAGGGAATAGGGAACCAGTACGCATCGAATACGATGTGTCAATGTCTAATGACAAATTACTAATGACTAATCAAGCTCCAATTTCTAATTCTCAAACAGCTACTGTTATAAGGGCGACTGAGAAAACAGAAGTGATAGCGTCTAAAAATGGCGCCCGCTACCACTATCCCTACTGCTCGGGAGCCAAACAAATCAAGGAGGAGAATAAAATCGTCTTCCCAACGCCGGCGGCCGCGGAGGCCGCCGGCTATACTTTAGCGGCTAATTGTAAACCACGTTAAGTTTCATAATAAATGGCTCAGTAGAGCCAAGAGCTAGTTATTACACCACACAAACAACTTGACTTCAATAGTCGGACATGCTAGTATGTAAGTGAGTCAGCAGGTGCTGGCTTTTTGTTTACCCCACGTCGCTCTTCGAGCTATGCGGGGCAAGGGGGAGCTCCTTACAGTTATTGCCACCCTTAATTAAAAACTAACCTACTGTTATTTTACAGCTTACAACGATCAGTCTTCTCTTAAGCTTCTCGTCTGGAGCCTTCGCCGTATTGCCTGCGATACCATCGCTTGTGATGCCTACGATTGAAGAGGTAACGGTAGAACAACCAGTACCCAGAGAAGTGAAAGCCGAAGACTATCAGCCGATTGCAAATTCGAAAAACATTGAAAAGTTCGTTAATGACTACTTCGCAGATATTCCCATCCTCGCCCTAATTGCAAAGTGCGAGTCACGATTCCGCCACCTTAACTCAAGTGGCACCGTGTTAAAAGGGGACAGAAATAGCTACGACAGAGGGGTGATGCAGATTAACATCTTGTATCACGCCAAGATTCTAGAGAAACTTGGGTTAGACGTTCAAAACCTCGATGATAACGTTCAATACGCACGTTATCTCTACGAGAAAGAGGGTGCCAAGCCGTGGATGTCCTCTTCGGCCTGTTGGGCAAAGTTCAGCCAGAAAGAAATTGCCAAAAGGTAATTCTTCTCTCGACTAGCTCGAGACAAGAACACAAACCCCGCTTTCATTAGCGGGGTTTGTTGTTGTGGAATTTCTCGTGGATGTCTCGCAGACGCTTATTGGTCACGTGTGTGTAAATCTGGGTCGTAGCTACATTCTTGTGTCCTAAAAGCTCCTGCACGCTTCTCAAATCAGCCCCATGAGATAGAAGGTCGGTCGCGTATGTATGACGCAAGGTGTGCGGTGTAACCTTCTTGGATAAGCCGGCGAGGATAGCGCATCTTGCAACCATTAATTGAATATAGCGGGCCGAGAGGCGATTAGTGTCTTCGTCTTTGGAACGAATGTTTATGAAAAGCGGGTTATAAACATCCCGTCTAGCGGTAAGATATTTGCGCAACCATAAAGCGGCTCGGGGAGAAATAAAGATGGTTCGCACATGCTTGCCCTTGCCTACGATCGAAAGTTCGTACGTCCTCTCTAAATTCTTATCATTCAAAAATGACAGTTGATCAACATTAAGCGAAATAAGCTCGGAAATGCGCATTCCGGAAGAAAAGAAGAGTTCCATAATCGCGCGATTGCGGAGACCGTTTACAGTTCCCACATCGGGAACCAAAAGCATTTTTTCCATATCACTTACTTCCAGGAAAGAAAGTGTTTCTTCAGTCTTCTGCTTGGCAAGATTAACTTTCGAAGAGGGTAGTGATTCGATATCTTGCTCCGCGAAATAATTCAGAAGCGCCCGCAGGGCTATGAGATAGTAGTTCTGTGACTTCTTACCCAAGTACTTACCACCGGGAGTCTTATAGCTACGAGCAAGGTACAACCGATAATCCCAGACAAGCTTTGCAGTCAATTCATGGGGTTTGAGTTTGCTCTGACCAATTTTGTTGAGCCAGCCGATAAAGAGTAGGAGATACTGCTTATAATTCTTTTGGGTATTATTCGATAACCCTTTCTCTATTTCACAATAATCCAGAAAAGGGGAGAGGTGGTTAACGATTGGCGGGGTATTGCGCATATTGATATATTAACACGTTCGCACAATATATGTAAAACGAACCAGATGTGGATAAGATTCAGCATTAAGCTCCATTTAGCACGTGGGCTTATTAGTGTTAATTAGTTACTTCCCCATCGGAAACTATTGAACCAAAAATACGCGTAATATTTCTTTTTGTAAATTAAAAATTGGTAATTGAAAATTTTTCCCCCGCCCCTCTCCCCTATCCAACCCAACAGGGAAGTTTCGATACTTGATTTTGTTGATATTTTTGTTAGTGTAACGCTAGACAGACCAAGCAGAAAAAACGACCTAACCCCACAAAGGAGAACGGCATGAATACCGAGTTCAACGATCTCAAGCGGCGATTTGCGGGTGAACTCTACCGGCTCGGAATGTTCAGAGACAAGATCGGCTCGCCGGACGGAAAGGGGTTCCGGCTCAAGCTGCACCAGAGCCGGCCGGATGCCCCGCTCTCGCCCTACTACATCGACCTGCGAATCCTGCGATCACATCCAACAACGGCCAAGACCACGGCGGTATGCCTGTTCGAAAGAATGATCGACGGGTTCGCCTACGATGTGTTCGCCGACGTTCCGACCGCAATCACGCCCGTCGTATCGTCTCTCTCTGATCGCATGGGAACTCCAATGATCACCCCGAGGGCGACGAAGGACCACGGTGGTGGTGGCAACATCGACGGCGTCTGGTCTGAAGGAGACATCACGTTGCTCTTCGACGACCTTGTTACTGGAGCCCAATCGAAGATCGAGGCGGCCCGGGTGTTGAGAACCAGCGGGGTCGGCGGGATCGAAGTACAGCACGTTTTCGTGCTCTTGGATCGCGAGCAAGGTGGCCGGGAGCAGTTGAAAGCCGAGGGGCTAGCTCTGCACGCGGTGTTCACCATCTCGGAGCTCTTGTGGCACTACCACAAGGAGGGTGTCATCGGCCCGGAACTCTACGAAGAGATCCATGCCTATCGGCTGGCAGCCCAGTAGGTCGTCCGGCTCAAGACAGAGAATCCCCGGGGTCGCTATCGCAAGGTAGCGGCCCCTTTTCTATCAAAGCAGCACTTGATTTTATTGATATTTTTGTTAGAGTACATCAAGATTCACCTGCTGGAATATCCCAGCATGTAGTACACACCTCTAGCCGAAAGGGAGGACACGCGCATGAAGAGGATCTTGTCGTGCAAACGAAGTGTTATCGTCGCGGCTGATGTCCCGGATCACCCTGCCCTGGGAAATCTGGCCAACGCAGTGCGAGACGTACCAGGGATTAGCAGTTTCAAGATCGGTTCCCTGCTGAGCCTCGAAGGGCTCGCAGGCGCAGTGCGTATCGTAAGGGGATACAGGTCAGAGTTCACCACAATCATCTACGACCACCAGAAGTGGGGCAACGACATCCCCGAGATGGGTAAACCCTTCGCCGAGCGGCTCGTGAGGGCAGACGTAGATGCGGTGATCATCTTCCCCTTCGCCGGGCCAGCAACGCAGGAGGCTTATACCAAGGCCTGTTTCGATGTGGGTCTCCATGTCCTCACGGGCGGCATCATGACCCATCCGAAGTTTCTGGTGAGCGAGGGTGGGTACATTGCCGATGAGGCGGTGGAACGCATCTACCGCCTAGCCTGCGAGCTCGGCGTCCAACACTTCGTGGTTCCTGGCAACAAGGTCGACTGGGTGAGGCGGATTCGGGCCCTTCTGATCGAGGAGCTCGGGGACGGCAACTTCGCCCTATACGCTCCAGGCTTCATCACCCAGAAGGGGGATATCTCGGAATGTGGCCAGGCTGCCGGCGAGGAGTGGCACGCCATCGTGGGGTCGGCAATCTACGGAAAGCCGACGAGAGAGGCTCAATACGAGGCGGCCATGGCTGTGACAGCCCAGATCGGTGCCACGTTGAACGCATAGGAGAACGCGACAGAGCGAGAGTCGGGGGTCGTCGGCGTGCCGACGACCCCTTTTCTATTTATCCAAAAGGCTTGACCACCATTTGAAAGTAAAGGTCATTAAGAGATAGGCCGGTATATAAATCGGCGCCAGAAGAAAGAAAATGATTAGTCTAATAATTTTCATAAGGACCTCCATATAAATTTAGCGAGACCTCAATAACTCAAGCGCTTTCTGCCAAACGAACATGACCGGAGTTCTGACATAAGACCATGCAATATTTAGCACATCTCTAATATAACTTACAGTTTCCCTCCCCCGCTCCGATTCCATTGCGTCAAAAATAGACCAGTTCAAAAAGTACTTCAACAAGGCCAGGGCGATGATAAGCAGTATCAACCAGCTGATAAAACCCCTTTCTTTTCTCATTGGTTTATTTTACCCCTCGACTGCGCTCGGGGCAAGTTAGAGAACTGGCAAGTAAGCAAGCGGGTCAAGATAGGCCTTAATATCAGAAATCGGAATGAAAACGTTGTGGCATCCTGACCCTG
>CAZYLR010000034.1:0-4499 GCA_964648835.1 uncultured Candidatus Saccharibacteria bacterium
CACTAAACTCAAATGAATATAAAATTTGATTCTTTCATTCGATTTATCTGGCGTTTTTGGGCGCCAATACACCCGTATATCAGGAATTTCCTTCTTTATTCCCACGTGGTTCACCATTGCGGGAAGCAACGTTACCATCTCGGTTATTTGAAAGCGGGGAAAACAGTCGGTGATTTGGAAAAATTTCTGTGGCGAAAGCGATTCTGGACATGCCTTATTACATGGATTGATGACGGTGAAGTATTAAATCTTAGACGATTCCATGGGTTTCAATATCAATACCATTTAAGAATTTTCAAGGATGGTGAAATAAGGGGTCATTACGAGAGAACTCCGGAATCACACCCAATTGAACATATGAAAGAAATCGGCATGGAGGCGCGACATGAGGATTTCTCACATTTCCTTAACGGATGGATATCGACAAGAAACAGTGGTCATTTGTAACTTTTTTTCTTGTCCTCGGACTTCTTCGAGAGTATAATTAAGGTTGATGTTTCGTCAAGTTAAAAGGTGGGCATTCCTTTTTGTATCACACCTACTCCATGGAAGAACGCACTTTCTTTTTACGCTTCTTATCGCGTTTCTTTTTTCCGTCGGAGCGGCACGGCTTCTCGGCATCTTTTCCCCGTGGCAACTTCAAATCGCTGGATACCATATTCATCATTTCTATACTGGTATCATTCTAATATCGATCGGCGCCATCGCCTTGCTTCTTCTCGAACCGGAAGAAAGCGGGCGTACTCACGAGAGGAAAAAGCTTTTTTTATCTCGCATGATCGGTGTTGGCCTCGGACTTGTTGTCGACGAGGTGGGCCTTCTCCTGTCTTGCACTACCGATGGATTATTATGTGAGTATACCTATGGAGATCTCGGCAGTATGATCTCTGTTGTATTCTGGATACTAATCTCTCTTATTATTCTTCTTGAATTTCCTCATTCGTGGCTTTTGAAAATACGTTCCTATCTTCCTGTATTATTTAGAGAGCATAACCAATATCCATAATGCGTTTTACTATTTCTCTTGTCGTTCTGCTTATTGTTTCAACCGGTGTCGCGGGGTGGTACTTTTTCTACGCTCCAAATAATGATTTCGAGGAGGGCTCTACATTTGCCTATCAAGTAAAACGAATGTCGCTCAAGCGTGTGGTATCACTGAACGGAATCGTCGAGCCCGAAAAAAAAGTTGAGCTTTCATTCGAACGTAACGGAAAAGTGAAGAACGTATATACTTCCGTAGGCGAAAAAGTTGTGGCGGGCATGCTCCTAGTCGAGCTTGAAAACTCCGATCTTCTCGCCGACCTTGCCCGCGCCGAAGCTGATCTTGCCGCAGAAAAGGCTGATCTTTCAGGCACTGAAAAAGGTCCAACCGAAGAGGATAATGACATCGCGAACATAAGGGTCAAAAATGCAGAGCGTGCCATCGAAGATTCTAGAAACGAACTCCTTGCACGGATTATCGACACATATACGAAAGTTGACGACGCGATACGAAATCGCCTTGATCGATTTATCAATTATCCCCAGAGTCCAAGACCTGAGCTTGCCATTTCGGGAGGTAATTCAGCGATTCGACAGTCAATTGAATCAGGCCGCGCGAGTGTCGAGCTACTTTTGAACGACTGGCACAAAGACATATCAGAACTTACTGGCACCCTCGATTTTTCTACCGTTATAGCTCAGTCATACGTGGCCATCGATTCTGTTCGTGCCATCCTTCGCAATACAACGTTTTTCCTCGACCCTGTCACCTCTTCGATAAGTCTCACGCAGGAAACGCTTGACAACTACCGCGCAGATGTTAGTGCGGGACGAGCCAATGTCGAATCCGTCCGAATTGCGCTTATTCTTTCAGAAGAGAAATTCAATAGCGCTGTATCCACTCTACGCCTGACGGAGGGAGAACGGAGAAAAGTGCGGGCAGGATTCACCCAAGATGAAATTGATGCGGCGCGCGCGCGTGTTAAGCGCGCCGAGGCACAAGTTCTCAAAGTAAAATCAGATTTTTCCAAAACAGTTATCCGTTCTCCAATTACAGGTGTCATTTCTCGCTTTGAGACAAAAAAGGGGGAAGCAATCGTTTCGGGAAAGGTCATCGTAACAGCAATGGCAACCCATTATCTCATACGCGTCAATATTCCCGAAGCAGATATCACAAAAGTGAAAATAGACGATCATGCTATAGTAACGCTTGATGCGTACGGATCAGGAGAACCTTTCCCTGCGATCCTCACTAATATCGAACCCGCGGAAGAGATTATTCAGGGCGTTGCAACATACAAAAGCACTCTTGAATTCGAGACGCAGGATCTGCGGATAAAATCCGGCATGACGGCAAACATTAATATTGTTACCAGCGAGAAAACCGACGTCCTCGCGGTACCCCAGCGAGCCGTTATCCGACGTGGCGAGAATCGCTATATTCGGGTAGCAAACGCGCGAAACGAACCCGAAGAGAGAAAGGTGGAAGTCGGCATTGTCGATTCAAAAGGATTCGTGGAAATCACAGAAGGACTTTCGGAAGGAGAGTCCGTAGTCGTGTATTAATCTCTATGGCAATCATTAATGTTTCAGGCCTTGGAAAGGTATATGGAAAAAGCGAGGCCCAAACGGTTGCCATCCGCGATATATCGTTTTCGGTGGAAGAGGGCGAGTTTGTTGCGATTGTTGGTCCATCGGGGTCGGGGAAATCAACGCTTCTCCATATTCTCGGCTTTTTAGACCGTCCGACAACTGGAAGCTACCGATTTGAGGGAAAATCAATGAGTGAATATTCCGATGACGAATGCGCGCGTATTAGAAACCAAAAAATGGGATTTGTGTTTCAGTCATTTAACCTTCTTCCTCGCGATACGGTCGAAGAAAATGTCGCACGGCCACTTCTATACGCGAAAGTGAACCGTCGAGAACGGAATACTATCGTGGGACATGCTCTTGAGAGCGTTGGAATGAGCCATCGGATTTATCACCGACCCTTTGAGTTGTCCGGTGGAGAGAAGCAGCGTGTCGCAATCGCCCGGGCAATTGTCAATAATCCGCGAGTGATATTTGCCGATGAGCCTACGGGAAATCTGGATTCTCAATCGGGAGCAAACGTCATGGATGTTTTTCAGGCGCTTCACACAGAAGGTCGAACTATTATCCTTATCAGCCATGATCGTGAGATTTCAAAGCATGCCCCACGCCTTTTAAGCATACGGGATGGACTTCTCGTATCTGATGAGCGCGGGAATGCGGCAAGTGTTCAATAAAAATACATTCATGCTCTGGAGAGACCTTATACGAATTACGTGGCAGGAATTGCGGAAAAATGGATGGCGCACGTTTTTTACTATTCTGGGAATTGTCATCGGTGTTGGCTCAATTATCATTGTTGTGTCTCTGGGGGAGGCTGCAGAGGAACTGATAGTCGAGGAGTTAAGTGGTCTTGGATCCCAGACGGTTCTGGTCGCGGCCGGCAGAGAACCAAAGGGGCCGGCCGATATCCTCGAGCTTCTCACAGATACACTAAAAGAACGGGAATATGAGGCCTTGCAAGATAGTTCAAGGGTACGAAACGTCGTGGCATTATCTCCTATCATTTTTCAGCCAGAAACATCAGAATTTGCAGGTGAAACTGAGCGAGGAACTCTTATTGGGTCAAATGAGGAGTTGTTCCACATTTTTCAGGTATATCCAGTTGAAGGCCGTATTTTTTCTGCAGAAGAGACGCGGAATCGGGCATCTATAGTCGTTCTCGGATCGAAGATAAAAGACGAACTTTTTGGGCCTTCGGATGCGGTGGGAGAAATGATAAAAATCAAAGGAAGATCGTTTCGGGTGATTGGCGTCCTGCCATCTGTTGGGAATATCACCATTTTCAATGTTGACGAATTTATGGTGATCCCATATACAACGGTACAGGATTACATTATAGGGACGAAATACTATAATCGCATCATTCTTGAGGCATCGTCCAATAAAGTTATCCCCTTGATTGTGAGAGATATTGAGGCAACACTCCGGGAACTACACGATATCACCGATCCATCAAAGGATGATTTTTTTGTTGATACGCAGGCCGATGCTGCGCTCCGTGTCCAAGCTGTGACCGATATTTTCGCTACACTTCTTATCGCAGTCGCCACCATTTCTCTTATTGTCGGTGGCGTCGGTATCATGAACATCATGCTTGTATCGGTTACCGAGCGGACAAAAGAAATCGGCATTCTCAAAGCGGTTGGCGCGACAAAAGATACCATTTTGGAACAATTTTTGCTTGAGTCAGTTTTGATCACTACCATAGGCGGAATTATTGGCATGATATTCGGGGTTTTCTTTTCTTACAGTGTTTCGCTTTTCATGCAAGCATTCGTAAATCCTGAATGGAAATTTGTGTTTCCCGTTTCCGCCGTATTTATTGGTGTTTTTGTCTCCGTCCTTATCGGTGTGGTGTTTGGTATATATCCCGCGAGGAAAGCTGCGCGCAAAGATCCGATCGAATCCTTATGGTATGAGCA
>CAZYLR010000035.1:0-4413 GCA_964648835.1 uncultured Candidatus Saccharibacteria bacterium
CCCACGACGTTGGCCTGACCTCATGGATGCTCTGGAACGCGGGGAATAAGTACACTAAAGAGGCACTTTTGATAGAATAATCTCTGCTTTCCTCAAGTCTTCTCTATCTGTTATTTGTATCCAAAAATCAGTCTCTATAATCTCAACATGATGATCTCCGATTACTTTAAGTAGGGTTTGCGGTAAGCCCCACTCATCTTTTAATTCAAGCTTAACTGGTTCGTAATTAAAAATGTCTGCGGTCAAAGAATATAAGCCTGTGAAGATTAATCCCGCGCCATCTCTTATGGTTCGGTATTTTTCATGAGTGACAAAATCTATTAAATTATTATTGCTGTCCGTAACAATTCGATCACCCGGTTTATCTATAGTCTCTGTTTTGCCCACAATTGAGAAGTCGAACTGCACGCATTTCTTTATCGCTTCAGAACTGTAAATATCATCTCCCATCATGACTACAAACCGCCGACGTACAACATCTTTCGCTTGCCAAAGAGCGTGGGCTGTACCCGAAACGGTTCTATCCTCTACATATACGATTGGTATCTTTCTGAAATAGTTACCAAAAGCCTCTTTAATTTTCTTTCCTTTATAACCTATAACCAAGACAATTTTATCAATTTCTTCTGGTAAGCTCTCTAGCTTATACTCTAAGAGAGTCTTATTTCCAATATGTAAAAGTGGTTTGGGGATGTCTCTCGTCAACTCTCCCATCCGAGTGCCCATTCCCGCGCAGAGAATTACTGCTTGCATGGCCATACATTACCACGTCATTTAGAGTATACGAAAGACGGGGAGGCCTCTACTATTGGCCTCCCCGTGTTATCCCGCTGGAACTGGAACTTGTAACCCTAGCTCAGCTAGGGATGGGATCATGCCCCTAGCCATTTTCCTAAAGGCCTCTGGGTGGGCAGCTAAGTGGAATCCAATTGCTCCTCCAACCCAAAGTTCCCTGACCTCTTCAAGACCGAAGAAACCAATTCCTTGACCCTCGCTTCCAAGGAAGACAGCTCTTCTCTCGGCATTCGTGAGAGTGCCGAAGAAGAAGCCATGCCCAGCTCTGGTGACACCGAGCATCTCGATCGAGGCTGGGACCACCCCTATCTCTTCGAGAAGCCCCCTTCGCATCCCGGTTTCGAAGTCCTCTCCCTTCTCGAGACTCTCAGTTATGGAGTCCCATGTGTCAGGGTAGGTGATATGTGGCAGGTTGTCACGATGTACCAGAAGAACCTTTCCCCGGTAGAAAATGTGCGCTACCACTCCTAGTCTTAGTCTGACGCGCATGGCCTTCTCCTTTCCAAGTCTAGCTAGGATACTAACTATTTACGCCACATTGTCAATATTTCTATATATCTTCTTATATCATATTCTTTCTCCACTGCTTCTCTCTGGCCATCAATGATCGCTTTGCACATCCAGACAAATATAGAAAACGTGTTTCTGAATTTAGCCATAGATAATAAGGTTTCAAAATGATCTACGTTTATACTGCGGGCATATTGTTTCCTGATGTCACGGGCATTCTCGTGATTTGCTTCTATCAAGCGGGCCAGATCTATACAGATTGATCCAATATTGGGATTAGACCAATCTATTACGAATAAAACTCCTCTTTTGTCTATCAATGTATTTCTTTTTTGGAAATCATTGTGGACTACTGTCTGAATACCAGATTGGAGAGCCTCATTATATTCTGCTAAAACCTCCTTTTGCCCCAGGAGTTTTTTGTAGAGGCTCTTGTCAATTAGTGGATGCAATTTTGATGAAACACACTTCTCAATAATTGGCCACCATCCTTCCCCAGTATTAATGTTTTGTTTTATAGGATCTATCTTGCTTACTTTCTTAATATCTTTGGAACAAACAGTATCCTTACGGATAAGCCAATTAAGAGCGTTTTTGAGCCAGACCTTGTGATCCAGTAATTTTAGTTTCGAATCAATTCTCTCCATAACTAAGAACTCATGCCTATCTAATTTTATTTTTCCTATATGGACAGGAGAATTAAGGTTATATGGTTTCAAGAAATCGGTATATAAATTCCATTCTTTAGTGTCTATCATTCTTTTCACTACGAGTTTGTAAATTGAACCAGATTTTGAGACTGTGTCCACGAAATAAACGTTCCCAGTATATCCAGTAGGTTCATATGTCGCGGTAACAGATGTAAGTTCTTCACCAATTAAAGAGCTTAATTGGTGTTTCAACAGGTCTCTATCGAGTGTCCCCTGTTCTTTAAATATGGGTTGGTTCATATGCCCAACATATTATTGTATAATTAGAGAAATGGACAATCCTGAAAAAATAACATATTTTGCCGAGACGGATGCGCGGCATGACCACAAAAAGTTTGGTATCAAGTCCGCTGACCGCTCCAAGCATGTCTATGTCATAGGCAAGACCGGCATGGGCAAATCAACGCTTCTTGAAAATATGGCCATCCAAGATATCCAGAATGGGGAGGGTCTGGCCTTCATTGATCCTCACGGCGGTACGGCAGAAAAGCTTCTTGAATATATACCCGAAGAGCGCATCAAGGATGTGCTCTACGTTGCTCCTTTCGACATGGAATATCCCGTGTCATTCAACATTATGGAAGATGTCGGGTCAAACAAGCGCCATCTGGTCGTTAATGGTCTGATGTCTGTTTTCGAGAAAATCTGGGAGGACGCATGGTCGGCGCGTATGGCCTATATTTTGCAGAACACACTTCTTGCTTTGCTTGAGTATCCGGGAGCAACGCTTCTCGCGGTCAACCGCATGTATACCGACAAGGAATTTCGGAACAAAGTGGTAGCTAATATTACTGATGTATCAGTCAAGAGTTTTTGGGTTGATGAGTACGCCAAATACACCGACAAATACACTCAAGAAGCTACGCCGGCTATCCAGAATAAGATTGGTCAATTTGCCGGTAACCCTCTGATTAGGAACATCATCGGGCAGTCGAAATCAAGCTTCGATCTCCGAGAGATTATGGACAAGAAGAAGATTATGATCGTGAACTTGTCCAAGGGTAGAGTAGGAGAGGGCAATGCCCGCCTTTTAGGTTCAATGCTCATCACCAAGTTGTATCTTGCGGCCATGTCACGTTCGGACGAGAAGGCCTCTCGTCTGGCCAAATTGCCACCGTTTTATCTCTTCGTGGACGAGTTCCAATCATTTGCCGATAGATCCTTCGCCGACATTCTGTCGGAAGCTCGTAAATACAAACTTAATTTGACCATGGCCCATCAGTATATAGAACAGATGGAAGAAGAGGTTCGAGATGCTGTCTTCGGTAACGTCGGCACCATGATAGTTTTCCGAGTAGGAGCTTATGACGCAGATGTTCTTGAGAAAGAGTTTGCCCCGACCTTCATCGCCGAGGATCTCGTTAATCTCGGGCTGCGCCAAATCTATCTCAAATTAATGATAGACTCGGTGGCCTCGTTGCCTTTCTCCGCTACCACTATGCCACCGATAATGCCTCCGGAAGTTTCTCATGCGGATGAAATCATAGAATATTCCCGCAAGATCTTTGCCAAGCCGAGAAGCGAGGTCGAAAAGCATATCACCGATTGGCACGAAGAGGGTCGAACGGCGATGACAAAGACCTCTTTGCCGAAAGTAGCCAGCATACCTCCGGTAGTTAAATTACCTGAGAAAAAGCCAGAGCTTAGGCCACTTCCAAGCATCTCTCTCGCAAGTTTGACAAAGAAAGCAGATAATCAGCGTAAGCCGGACCCGAAGCATGTTTCTGATCTGCGTGATGCGCTTAAAGCGGTAGTAGGTAATCAACCACTAACTTCACCCCGCCCAGCTCAGGCGGGGCAAGCTAATCAACAACCAATAGCAAATTCAAAACCTGAGGCCAAGAAAGAACCAAGTGCAGAAGAACTCAAGAAAATACTCGATGTCCAATAGCAAAGTTCTCATATTTTCTCTTGCTTATCATCCAGTAGTGGGAGGAGCCGAAATTGCTGTCAAAGAGATTACTGATCGTATTACTGATATCGCATTCGATATAATTACTATGCGTTTCAATTCTACGCATCCCAAGAAAGAGAAAATCGGGAATTGTACGATATATCGTATAAATACTTCCAAGAATCTATATCCCTTCAGGGCCTTCTTCTTAGCCAAGAAATTGCATAAAGATAAATCATATGATGCCATATGGGCTATTATGGCAAATTGGGCCGGGTTCGCCGCGCTTTTCTTCAAGTTTCGTTTCCCGCAAGCGCACTACATACTTACTTTGCAAGAAGGAGATCCAATCTCATATATTAAACGCAGGGTCTGGTTTGTTTACCCTTTGTTTAGAAGAATTTTTCTGCGCGCAGATGTTATCCAAACTATTTCAAAATATTTAGCCGACTGGGCGCGAGATATGGGGTACAAGGGAAGAGTGGAGGTCATACCAAATGGAGT
>CAZYLR010000036.1:0-4368 GCA_964648835.1 uncultured Candidatus Saccharibacteria bacterium
AAGATTTGTCGAGGCGTGTTAGAAATGTGATCCTCGCCACGAATCACATGCGTTACGCCGGATTCGAAATCATCAATTACTACCGCGAGATGATAGAGCGGTTCATTTACGCTTTTTGCAATAATAAAATCTCCGAGTTCTGTAGTATCAAATTCAACTACACCGCGGATCAAATCGTCGAACTTTACAGATTTATTCGGGTTGCGAAAACGCACCACTTCCCTATTCCATGTCCCTCGTAGCCTTGGCGAAGTGGGATCACCTTCAGTCTCAGTGGAAATATAAGCCTTATTTTCGTTGATTAATTTTTGTAAATATTTTTTATATATTTCCGTCCTTTCTGATTGGTGTAGAAGCTCACCATCTCTTTTCAAACCGAGCCACTCAAGACTTTCAAGCATTTCGTCTTCATATTCTTTTTTTGAACGTGTTTTATCCGTATCTTCAATTCGAACGATAAAACTTCCATTATTTTGCCTGGCATAGAGATAGTTGAACAAAGCAGTCCGAACATTGCCGATATGCAATGGTCCTGTCGGCGAAGGCGGGAAGCGTGTAATTATTTTCTCTTTTCCCTCTGTCATTTCCCCATTTTAGCATTAAATATCAGCATTTCTTCCCTCCCCAAATCCTTGACATTACATATACACTATGATATACTCGTGTTGGAGTGTACAGAATTTTCGAAACCATAAAGGAGGAGTTCCATGAAGACTTATACCAAGAGTAATCTGATGTGGATCAGTGCCTGCGTCTTGATGTTGATCGCGATCGGGATGCGTGTCATGGGTGCCGGACTCGTGTATGCCGGACCCGTGATGGGTGCAGGTATCGTACTGACGTTCGTGTGGGCATGGTGGCGCGATCGTCATCTTCCGCATCAAGCCGAGCACCTCAACCTCCACTAACCCCGCCCCGAAGGGCAACGACGGAACCCGTCGCTAGCTGTATCGGCGGCGGGTTTTCCATTTTTATAATTCAAAACTAAAATATCATTATACGTTATCTTTACTACTTTTCGATTTCGTGCTCGAGGGCGATTTTTAGAATTTCTTCGGCAACAGCACGTGCGGCATTGGGCTTGTAGAACACTTTAGCTGCCGCTTTCATCTTCTCTCGCTCGACTTCATTCGTCACCAGACGCTCGATTTCTGACGCGAGGATATTGGCAGTCAAATTGTTTTCCTCTATCACAACACCGCCCCCAGCGCGAGCGTAGGCGAAAGCGTTTGAGTGCTGGTCATGACTGACTTTCTCGTTTATAGGAATAATGATTGAGGGCACTCCCCAAGCCGCAATTTCAAAAATAGTCGAGCCAGCTCGTGAGATGACTACAGATGCCACTCCGGCTGCCATACGAAGAGCCAAGACATTGAGGTAATCAAATGCTTTGTACCGATCTTTATGAAGAGAGTTGAAGAGCACAGCCTCTCCGGTGGCTCTAACTTCTACAATATTATTTTTACCAGCCTGGTGGATAATCGCATACTTCTCCACTAAGTCTTTGAGACCTTCTAAAACCACATCATTAATCTTTTGTGACCCAAGGGAGCCACCAAGCACCAAGATGACCGGTATATTTTCTTCAATCTTCAGAAATTCGCGAGCGCCGGAAGTTATCGGGGTAGCTACATCTGTGCGCACGGGCTGACTAGTGTAGGCAACTTTATCCGCTGGGAAATATTTCGCGGCTTCCTTGTAAGAAACCGCGACTATTTTGGCAAATTTCCCGGTCCACAAATTCACTCTACCCGGTAATGTATCCGATTCATGGATGACCACGGGAATTCGCAAAAGGCGCGCCGCGACCAGTACCGGGAAGCTCGCGTACCCACCTTTGCCAAAGATTACATCGGGATAAAGTCTGTAGACCATGTAAAGTGAGGTCAAAATTCCCCACCCTGTTTTGAATAGGTCGAAGAAATTTAGAATAGAGAAGTAATGGCGAAGTTTGCCAGCGCTATTTTTCTTGTAAATAATGCTGTTTTCGAAGAGTAATCCCGGGTTATAAGGAGTAGGAGACATATAAAAAAGCTCCAGCGCAAGGAGCTTCTTCTCTCTCGCGAGATTGTTGAGTTCCTCGGCAATGGAGATTATTGGGTAGAAATGTCCTCCAGAGCCACCGCCAGTAAATAAGATACGCATTGCTTTTTATGATCCTCGAATCCTAGAAATAGAGAGAACGATGCCCACTTCAAGAAGAGTGAAGAAAAGAGATGTACCGCCGTGACTAACGAAGGGCAGCGTAATGCCAGAGAGCGGAATCACTCCGAGCATGGCGCCGATGTTGACGAATGCTTGGGAGGTAATCATTATAACAATTCCGACCACTGTGAGTCTACCGAAGATGCCCGAAGTCTCTGAAGCGATTTTGATGCCTCGAGTAGCAAAAAGGACAAACATTATTAGCAGAAAGACAGAACCCACGAAGCCGAATTCTTCAGCCGCCACGGCAAAGATTGAGTCTCCGACTGGTTCGGGAAGGTAAGTAAATTTCTGAACACTCTGGCCGAATCCGCGACCGAAGAGACCTCCTGAACCAACGGCGATGAGAGACTGCTGGACTTGATAACTTGCTCCCTGAATATCGGTTTGAGGATTAAGGAAAGTAGTAATGCGTTGCATAACATACGGCCGCGCATAAGCGAGAAGTGCCAGCCCAATGATAACGGCTAAAAGAATTGAGAAAACGTAGCGCCACTTCCCTCCCGCAGCGATAAACATCGCCACGCCGGCAATGATAATTAGAATAAGATTGTCGGTATCCGGCTGTTTCAAGAGAAGTACGGCCGAGATGGCAAAGAGAACAAGGAGCGGCAAGAAGCCCCAGTAGAAGGTTTTCATCTTCTCTTTGACCCCGGCGACCCAAGCAGCGAAATAAATAATGAAGGCGAGTTTCAACATCTCGGAGGTCTGGAAAGAGACAGCGCCAAGCTTAATCCAGCGCCGAGCACCGGCGTGCTCGAAGCCAATTCCCGGCACCAGTACCAGGATATTGATAATAATAGCTATGAGCAGAAGCCAGAAAGCGGATTTCTTCCAAATTTGGGAATCCAGACGTGAGACGATTATCATCACCACGGTGCCGGCGAAGAGTCCGAAAACCGTTTGCGAGAAGGCGATGCTTGAATAGTTTGAACTCTCTTTAGCCAAGAGAGCAAGGGAAGCCGAGCTAAAAATAAAAAAACCGGCCACTATTAAAATAATGGAGATAAGCAAAAATGATTTATCAACTTTCCTTCCACCTGCCATAATTATTGCGAATTATAGCATTAACTGATGAGCACTAAGATAACGCCTGTAATGGCACAGATGACGGAAACTATCCAGTAGCGCATCACCACCTTTTCTCTTGACCAACCAATGGCTTGAAAATGATGGTGAAGCGGAGCGACTTTGAAAACTCGATGCTTGTTGAAAAATTTGTAAGAAACCATCTGAATGATAGCCGAGAGCGAAGTTGCAACCAAAGGGAAAGCGATGATCGGCAGAAGAAGAACCGCGTCGGTGAGAAAGGCGATAACCGAGAGCACCACGGTCAGAGCAAAGATCCCCGTCTCGCCCATATAGAAGCGCGCTGGCGGCACATTAAACCATAGGAAAGCGAGTATCCCGCCGGCAATGGCGCCGGAGAGAGCAGAGATATCAATCTGATTGTTGACAAAGGCGATAACGGCAAAAGCGGTGAAAACGGAGGCGAGCACTCCCCCAGCTAGGCCGTCAATGCCGTCAATCACGGAAGTCGAGAAAGTCGCGAGCATCACCGCAATGAAGAAAGGAATAAAGACAATGCCAAGCTCTAGACTCCCGCCGAAAGGAATATGAATTGAGCTGAAGTCGAGTTTGTAATAAAACCACAGACTGACAACGATGCCGATGAGAATGACCAGCGCGATTTTAACTTTGCGATAGACAAGCGCGTCTCGGGCGTAAGCGCCCAATTGGGAAATTTGCAGTATGTCGTCTACAAATCCGACGAAAGCGGCGAAGAAAAAAGCTCCCAAAGGCACCAAGGTCTGGCTCCTGGAAAAGAAGTTGAGCTTCACAGTTAGGTCGGATGGAAATACGAGGGAGAGCAGATAAATGACACAGACGGTAAAAAGGACCGAAGCCCAAATAATGACCCCGCCGAGGCGTGGGGTGCTAATCTCGTATTCGGTATTGTGAATGTTGTTGAAGGCGGTGGAGGTATCGGCTTCAGTCCTGGGAGTCTTCTTCCACATTTTGTACCGATAAAAATACCGGGTGAAGAACGGCGTGATGGTAATACCGATGAAGAAGGTCAAAACCGTTGGAAAAATAATTTTTAGAATATCCATAGCTTAATTGTTTTTTATATACTCCATAACAGCATTAATTAGAATACGC
>CAZYLR010000037.1:0-4311 GCA_964648835.1 uncultured Candidatus Saccharibacteria bacterium
TATCCCTGCCAAGTTTGAACGAGAACTAGCCACTGCCATCAAACGGGCTCGTTTCCTCGGTCTTCTGCCCTACGTATCCCGTTAGTTTGGGTTATAATTTAAGGATGCGCATACCATATTTCGTTCAAGGAGCGCTCTTTGGACCAGCGTTCATCGGGCTCTCTATTGTATTGAAAGTTCTGTGTCCGACATCAGTCGGTGCCGGTTGTTTCGCGGACTCTCTGGCCGTTCCTATATTTTTACCTCTAATTTTTGTCTACAAGATTGTCGATGATAGCTTAGTTATGTATCACGAATTATGGTTTGTCGTTCTGTATTGGAGTTTGGTCGGACTTTTAGTCGGTCTTATATTCGATCTGCGTACTCGCCAGTCTCCGTATTTACCCGAACAACATCTCCCTCTTTGATAAACATCGGTACCTGAATTTCTGCTCCTGTTTCCAATCTCACTGTCTTTGTCGCTCCCTGAGCAGTATTGCCTCTGGTTGTTTCGTGGGCCTCAGTCACTCCAAGTTCCATTTTGATAGGCAACTTAAGACCAATTATTTCATCCTTGAAGAGCATTGCATTAATTAATATACTCGGCTTGAGAAACTTGGCGGCTGGACCGATTATCTCTTCTGACAATTTAAATCGTTTCGATGCTTCATTTGCTTCGGCGAACCAGTATTCTCCTTTATTCGTATATAAATATTTAACTTCCTTTTTATCAATTTCTGCTTCGCTGACTTTGTCAGAAGCATGGAAAGAATGTTCGATGATTCTTCCGGTCAAAAGACTTCTTAACTTAGCGGCATTAACGGGTTTTCTCTGTTGTTTACGGAAGACGTGCGAGCTCACGACCTCATACGGCTCACTCTCAAAAACAATATATTTACCCTCTTTAATTTCGCTATAGTCAAGCATGAAAGCACCATTCTACGTATCCTTAAGTTTTTGTCTAATGTCTTTGAGAATCTGGTCAGCAATTTTTTTATTCTCGCGCAGGAATTGGCGGGTGGCGTCGTAGCCACGACCGAGTTTGACATCACCGTATTCATAGGAGTTGCCGGACTTTTTCATAATACCGAACTTCTCGCCCAAGGCGATGAGTTCACCCTCTCGCGAAATACCTTCGTTATACATCAGGTCAAATTCTGTTTGTCGGAAAGGTGCTGCCACTTTGTTTTTCACAACCTTCACTCTAGTGCGCCCGCCCATGACTTCGTCTCCTTTCTTGATTTGAGCGATGCGGCGAATATCGAGACGCACGGAAGTGTAAAATTTGAGCGCTTTGCCACCCGGGGTGGTCTCGGGATTCCCGAACATCACGCCTATCTGCATGCGAATTTGGTTGATAAAAATAACTATTGTTTTGGACTTCGCCACTATAGCAGTGAGCTTTCGTAAAGCTTGGCTCATCAGGCGCGCCTGTTTGCCTACGTGGTAGGCTCCCATGTCACCTTCAATCTCATCCTTAGGCGTGAGCGCGGCCACCGAGTCTATAACTATGACGTCGATTTTGCCCGAGCGTACCAAAGAGTCTACAATTTCAAGAGCCTGTTCGCCGGTATCCGGTTGGGAAATCAAAAGTTCATCAATCTTAACCCCGAGACGCTTAGAATACTCGGGGTCCATGGCGTGTTCGGCGTCGATAAAGGCGCAAATACCGCCCGCTTTTTGTGCTTCGGCTATGACGTGGAGCGATAAAGTGGTCTTGCCCGAAGATTCTGGCCCGAAGATTTCGATAATCCTGCCCCGCGGCAGGCCGCCGACGCCCAGTGCCGCGTCAAGGCCAATTGAGCCGGTGGAGATGGCGTCCACGCCCACTTTAGGCTTGTCCCCGAGCTTCATAATAGAATCTTCGCCGAACTTCACCCTGATAGCATCGAGGGTAGCGTCAATGTTTTTTTCTTCTTTATTTTTTGCCATTTAAGTTATTTTAGGACAATTTGTACACTCTTTCTCGTCTCGCGACCGAAGCGGTCGCGAGCCTTAACAGTTATTATACTTAAGCCGGGAGAGACTAACAATTTCTCGCTCCATACTCCCTTCTCGTCTGTAAATATCTGGCGGTCGTTCAAACTAATCCAGGCAATGTTTTTTGATTGACCTTCCACGATGACTAGGGAATCTTCGACCGTATGGCCGTCTTTAGGGTTCTCGATCCAGATTCGCGGACCGACTAAAAGGGCGCGTGCCTGATACAAGGAGTAAGCAATAAGCAGTATTAATAAAATAATCAAGAATCCGTATCTTGGCTTGATATCAATTTTCATGGAGTAGTGTTGTCTGCATTTTCTTCGCCCGACCTCTCCTCCGCGGTTTCTACTTCTCTATCTATCACTTCTCGCGCTTTGGCTCCCGAGCCCGCGCCTACGACCCCGCGCTCTTCGAGCATGTCTACCAGACGAGCGGCACGGGCGTAACCGATGCGAAGTTTTCTTTGAAGAAATGAGGTCGAGGCTTTACCGGCGAGGATGACAGTCTCCCTCGCTTCTTCATAAAGTTCATCGTCGTCTCCGCTGTACGAATCGTCTTCTTCCAAAGTTGCCGAGAAGATAGCGTTAGAAGTATTTTCGCTTGAGAAGTTAATCTCACTTTGGAGCTCGTCGGCGTAAGTATCGCTAAGATACTTGGTGACTGCCTTTACTTCCTTTTCCGAGATATAGGCCGACTGGATGCGCAAAGGCTTTGACATCTCGCCGGAGAGGAAGAGCATGTCGCCCGAGCCGAGAAGTTTCTCGGCGCCGGCCGCGTCAAGAATAGTGCGCGAGTCAATCTGCGAGGAAACTTGCAGAGCGATGCGCGCCGGTATGTTAGCTTTAATCAATCCGGTGATTATGTTGACAGACGGTCTTTGGGTGGAGAGGATGAGGTGAATGCCAACGGCGCGGCTCATCTGCGCTAGACGCACCACGGCGGCCTCGAGTTCTCGTGGGTAAGACTGCATTAGGTCAGCAAGCTCGTCTATGATGATAACGATGAAGGGTATCGACTTATCGTCTTTGGTATTTTGGTGATACGAGTCGATGTCCCGTGCGCTTGATTTCTCAAGGATGTCGTAACGGCGCTCCATCTCTTTGGCAACCCATTTGAGAGCTAAGATGGCTTTTTTCGGGTCGGTGATTACCGGAGTTAGGAGATGGGGAATATTGTTGTACATCGTCAGTTCGACACGCTTGGGGTCTATCATAATAAATTTAAGATTCTCGGGCGGGTTTCTGAATAAAAGCGATGTGACTATGGCGTGTATGGTTACTGACTTACCCGAACCGGTAGCGCCGGCTATTAGGAGATGCGGCATTCTGGCAAGGTTCGCGTACTGCGATCGACCAGCAATATCTCGGCCTAACGAGACTAAGAGTGGCAAAGCGCTTCTGGTAAATTGTTCATCGGAGACGAGAGAGCCGAGACCGACAATAGATTTGAGCGTGTTGGGAATCTCGATGCCCACCAGAGATTTACCCGGTATCGGCGCTTCGATGCGCACGGGATGCGCCGCGAGCGCTAGCTCAAGATTATTTTGAAGCGCGAGAATTCTTGAGAGTTTGACACCCTCAGCCGGTTTCAGGGCGTAGCGGGTGACGGACGGACCAATTGAAATTTCGTCCATTTCGACCACGATGCCGAAGTTGAGAAGTGTGCGCTTGATTAAGTTTGCGTTAGCCTTGATGTCGCCGACGCCCGGTTTACCGCGGTCACCTTCAAGAAGCGAGAGCGGTGGAGGAGTCCAACGCTTGCCACTTCGACGAGTAATCATTGGCATAAATCCTTCATCGCTCTTTAGTTTTTCAGGAGTTTGACTTGTCTTCATCTCTCCTCCGCTTCTTGCTTCCATCTTCTCTACCGCCTTATCAATAGCGGCGTTTTCCATGGGAGCTAGAGGAGCGGTCTCTTTCTTTGAGAAAAATCTTTTGACGAACGAAATGGCATCAAACTTTATAGAAGTATTGAAGATGACCAAGATTGAGACGACAACGAGCGCTAGAAGTATTACTGCGCTGAAATAGATATGAAAGTATAAATCCAGAGGTTTAGATATAAAGCTTCCTACAATACCGCCCTCGTCCGAGAAAAGATTGACGAGACCGAGAGATGAGAGAAAAAGGACAAACGAGCCGGAAATCTGCGGCATAGCAAAATCCCTCTCCTGTTCTCGGAGAAATGATATTGCCAATAAGAGGAATACTACTGGCAGAAGGTAGTAGCCAAAGCCAAAAAGATAGGAGAGCCAATCATAGACGACAGTCCCAACTTGTCCGGCAAGACCGAATGCTCCCATCATAAGGAAGATAGAGAGCACTATTGAAAACACACCGAAAATGCCGT
>CAZYLR010000038.1:0-4254 GCA_964648835.1 uncultured Candidatus Saccharibacteria bacterium
CCTAAAGGGAATTCATTTGGTGATAATCTTACTCGCAGTATGCAGACTCAAATGAAATATTTCTTTCCCGTAATCGTTTTCTTTATCTCATACAAGATTTCTGGAGTAATCGCTCTCTATTGGCTTACCACCAATCTTTTCACTATCGGGCAAGAACTTTTTGTCAGAAGAAATCTCAAAGCCAATCAAACTAAAAAGCTTCCAATCTAAGAGCCCAGAGAGACAGGTCAGTTTTGTTTATGAAAATGAGATAGTCTTCGTCGGGAGAAAGTTTGGGCTCGAAGACATCGATATCAATACGCAGGCTCTGTTTTGGCTCTGCTAAAACTCGAGCAATGTCCGTATTAGTATCAAAGAGCCAAATACGGTCGGAAAAATGCGTTGCCCCCCTATACCAAAGGTCCGGCTCTAGAGCTCCCGGTGCGTCAGCCGGCGCAGCACAAAAAAGTATGCCCGCTTTTTTTATACTCCAGATGCATTTCTCCGCTAACGTTGTCGGTGATATTTCGGAAAGGGCACTACTTGTAAGATTCTTAGTAAATGATCTCATTTTGTTATCCTCAACGTATGAATACAATATTCGATTGCCGAGGCTGTTTTGGGTTGTTGTAAGGCCATTGAGCGGACCAAGAATTTTTGTGAGGACCCCATTTGATGTATTTAGAGCGTAGGCATAACCGGGCGCGTCGGCACTTGCTTTCGTATACGCGATTAAGCTATTTCCGGCTGTATTTAATCGCCAGTCTGTGAAGGGAGAGGTAAGTAGAGTTTTCGCACCCGTGCCATTAAATGTCGAAGAGACTATAGAAGAGTTGTCTCGCAGAACATAAATGAGGGTGTTGCCGGAACCAGCGACAACAGCACTTATGTCTCCGCGTAGGGCGGTAGATGAGACAGCATAGAGGGTACTAGCTTGCGGTGAGCTTGTCGAAACCGTTGCTTTAGGGGGAGTGAGAGTGAGAGATAAATTTTCTATCACGTCGGAATTGTCTTTAAGAGACCTTAGCAGGACTGCGTTGCCATCTGGTCTAAAATAAGCCTCGTAGATTTTTGGCAAAGTGTTGTTAGTGACTTTCGTCTTCTCGAGCGTTTCCAAGTCCGTGTCGTATATATGTCCTGTAGCGCGGTCAACGTACCGAACAATCGTCTGATTTCCCCTATCGAGGACTACCGCGCCGGCCACAGGAGTATTGGAGAGGCGGAATAAAGTGGCCGTCGGGTTGCCAAACTCATCTACGGGTTCAGTTAAATCTGTCGTTGGTTGTGAGTTGTTAGTTGTTGGTCTACTGGCAACATCTCCCCCCGAACCGAACGGCAGAATATTTCTAATAGTTTCTCCGGCGGGGATGTCCGGGTCTCTCAAGAATAAATACCACCCAAAGAAAGCCACGAGGGTGATTGAGATAACGGCTATCAAAATTATTAGTATTTTTTTCATGTAGGTGGCGGAATCGTCAAATCAAATTTTATCAAGTCAGGGTTAATGGTAAAGAGGATGAGCCATGCACTGATAGCGAGAAGTAGCCCCCAGATTGCATTCTGAATAGTATTCTTGGCGTCACTCTTCCCTTCAAAGGCGTCAGTAGACATATATTGAATACCGCCGAAAATTATTTTAACCACTGCCAGTCCTCCCGCCACAGCTATGATTAACATAAAAACGCCTTTAATATATGGTTCAGCGGTTGTTTTATCGGATGGCGCAGAGTCAGCGCCGCTTAAAGGAATAGGCGCCAGAAGTTCGTATTCAGTTGCTCCTTGAACAGGCACAGGAATAGCAGTAGATAATAGATAGTAGATAGTAAGTAGTAAAAAAGTCTTTTTCATTTTTCAAATTTTATCAAGAAACTTTTACTGGAACTCTGTAGAATATTGTCTTTGTGTGAGGCGCCCACCTCTACTTGCGAGGTGCCGGCGACGTTATCCGGTGTTCGGTAGGTTACCGAATTTTTAGTCTCCGCTTCTCCACCGATATTGGTGCGCCATTCGTAGTTAACTCTGTTATCAGTACGATTGGAGACGCTGAAGAAAAGGGGAAATGCTGTGAAGGTGACTTCCTTGCCTTCTAATTCATGCGCCCCGCTTGTTTCTCTGTGGAACATGAATCCGTACAGGGGATTGTTTTCATAAATAGTAAGAATCGGAGATATCGGGGTGACAGTGACAGAGGCGCTTGCCAACACGGTGTCTTGCCCAGAGAGAATATCTATCTGTATAGTCTGCGGTTTCGAGATGATAGAGTCATTGAAAGAAAGGGTTTTTTTGCCCACACCATTGATGTTACCGAGTACTGTGCCGTTTTTCGTCCATTTATAAATTAGGTTTGCCGGGTTACCGATACCAGCGCCATGTGGTATTGCCAAAAAAGTAATTCCAGACTGGCTAGACCATAATGTCCTGCCTTTATAAAAGGGTGAGGTATAAGTTTCTCCCTGCCAGAGAATATCCACTTCTTGGGCCTGCACATAGAGTACGGGCGAGATAAGTAGAAGAGTTATTAAGAGAATATAGAACTTTTTCATTTCTTTATTATACCTAATTTTGTGATATCCGCCCCAGGGACAATTTTTTGTATCTTCAAACTTAGCGCGAAAGAAGTTATGGAGACCGTCCACGCAAACCACCCTAGTACCGGGATGGCATCTATGAGCATTGTCACTATTCCTCCAATTAACCTCTTCGGTTTCATAAAACTGATGCCATTAAATTTAAACCATAACCAGAAAGTCATAGAGGCAAAAATAGTGACTAACCAACCCATCAAGATAAAGTCGAGCAGAATTTGAAGAGTGTCGAAAAAGAGTGCGGTTCCTATCATGAGCCAAACGGTCGTGGTTTTTAATCCTTTTTCTTTCTTTTCTTCAGGCATTATTTGTTAGTAGCTTCCGCCTCTTTTAATTCAGCGTTTACGGCCTTCAAGGCAACTTCCTTGTCTTCCATGGCATCTTGTTTTGCCTTCTTGATAGCTAAAACTTGCGATGGGTCGGAAGTGATGATTTGGTCTTCCGTATATGAGGCAATATTTTTAATAGCCACGTGCTTGAGTCCGGCGAAAAAGATGCCCTCCCCCCTATCCGATTCAAGCAAGAGGTATTTCTCCTCGTCTGTAAGATTAAAAGTTTTCTGAAGTTCATCTATAGTCGTCGGTGATTGCTTAAAGAGAATTTGAATGGAGGAGTTGGTGATAATGGGAATACCATATGGTGACTTCAAGAAGTCACCGACATCTTGGGTGATAGTGGCCACGCCGAGGAAATATTTGCGCCCGCGCTTGACTAGACCCATGAGAAACGAGGCCGTATCTTCCGACTTCATCATCCACCATGCTTCGTCAATGACTAAGAGGCGTTTCTTGAGTTCTTTCCTGATAGCGTTCCAAATATAGTGAGTGACGATATACATGGCGATGGGCTTGAGCTCATCTTCCATGTCGCGCAAAGAGAAAACCACGAACTTACGGTTAATATCAACATTCGACGGTCGATTGATAAATCCTGACCAAGTGCCTTTAGTGTATTTACTTAGACGTTGAGCCAAGGACTCCCCTCCCTCCATACCGGTAAGTACCATTTCGAAGTCGGACATGAGTGGAGGCTCAATAGTTCGAAAGTCTGATTCCACCGTGATATCCTTTAGAGCGTAAGTTTCGGTGATGGCTTGGTCGATAATGGCATCTTCCTCCGCAGAGAGGCCACCCATCATCAGGCGGAAGAGGCCGACTAGATTAATAATATTGGAGCGCAAGACGTTTGCGGCGCTTTCCCCCGGTCCCGGGACCGGCAAGTCGAAAGGGTTGATGTGGTGTTCAGAGTTAAGAGAGATTTTGAAATATCTCCCGCCGGTGGCTTCCGCCATGTACTCATATTCTCGTTCCGGATCTATCACGATTACGTCCGTATCGAACATCAGGGTACGCAAAATCTCGAGTTTGGTAGCATAGGATTTACCCGAACCAGCCTTGCCAAATATAATGGAGTTGTAATTTTCAAGTGAGAAGCGGTCGAAGAGTACCAAAGATGAGTTGTGTCTGTTGATACCATAGAGGATACCTTTATCAGAAGTTAAGTCGAAAGAAGTGAATGGAAAAAGAGAAGACAATGGGGAAGAATTCAGTTTGGAATGTACCTCCAGAAGGTCATTGCCGAGAGGTAGAGTGCTTTTGTAACCCTGCTCCTGTTGGAAGAGGGCGGGTTTGACGTAAATAAGTTTCGCTTCAAGGATTGACTTGATTTCGGACTCTGCTTTATCAAGTTC
>CAZYLR010000039.1:0-4217 GCA_964648835.1 uncultured Candidatus Saccharibacteria bacterium
AAAGTGCCTCCATTTTTGCTAAAATAGGTGCGAGCCTCCTTTAAGAGGCACTCCATAAGTAAAGTGAAGTCAGTTTTTCTAAAATTTTTACGGGCAAAGCGGAGCTTTGCCCATTGTCCCAAGCCAATTCCGCTCGCTTCGCTCGTTTTTAGAGTGAGGTTCAAAAATTCAAAAGCCGAAGATTTTTTGGAGGGAGATTTTTTTGGAGGGGAGGTCGTAACGCAAGACATAACACTTGCCCCACCCTTCCCGTGCGCGTGTTAAAAACTTTTGCCATCTTGGAAGACCGGCAAACTCCCCAAATTCAATTCGTTTCTAAGTAATAGCCGCCCAAGACTGCTGTAAATCAACAGTTCCGCTCTTGGGTTGTTTTTTCTCCTCCAGTAAATCAATATCAACTTTTACTGGAATGTCTGAAGCTAGACCAGCAACGAAGCAACTCCCCACCGGCAAAAAAGAGATTGTTTCAAAAGATAATTTGTCCAAATACGCTACTGCTTTTTCAATGGCGTTAATATCGTTGTCATTGATCAATCTATGTATAAAGTAGTTATGCAATTGAGAAATGATGGTAGGCGAAATATCGTAAGGTCTCTGACTTGCTATTGTTAGAAATACACCAAACTTTCTTCCTTCTTTTATTATTTCCTCAAACGTTTCTAATCTATAATCTTTCCAAGTTTCGCTTTCCCTTTGAGACATTAACGACAGTATGTTGTGAGCTTCGTCAATAATAATGTGCAAAGATTTTTTACCGTCCGATTCCTTTTTTCTTTCATATAGTTGCTTACACACTATTAACGGAATAATCTTTTTCATTTCAATATTTACATCTCTCAAGGAAACTACGGATAAGTTTTTAGTGTCGCCATCAATTTTAATTTCAACCAACTTTTCAAGCATATAGAATTTCCTAGACATTCTGCCTATCAATGGCCCTATGTGTTCCTGATTAGAATACCCCTTGATTGTCTCGCGAAAATAATTAAGAGTGATTTTTAACTTTAACCTACTAAATTCATCTTTCTTGAAAGTCAAAGCGTCAATTTCCGCTTTCAATTTGTTATCGTATATTGGAGTATTATTATTAAAGTTATTTGTGTCAGTAGTGTTCCAGTAATAATCAGTCGAGCCGGAGTGAAAATGTAAGTTGCTTTCTATCTCTTTCTGTAAATTCGAGATTTTTTCTTTATCTTCGTCCGAAACTAGGTTCGAGATTTTTCCAAACAAATCCAAAATAACTCCTTCCCTAAGATTTTTATCTTTTTTGTCAATAATGCTTCTACAAATTTCTTCTATATTAGAAATAACTCTGCTATTAAATTTTTCATCGTCATCTAGATAATCATTTCTTATAACTCTATCTAGAAATGGTTTTTGAGTTTTTTCTGTGGCTTCTAATAAAACAGATAATACCTCCGCCTTATTTAAGTTTTCTTTTGAAATGGGATACTTCTTTTTACTCCCGTCTCTACCCGTTGATAGTTCATAAACTACCTTCTCTTTCGTAATCATTTCCTCGCCAGTATATTCTCCGTTGAAATCTATAATTACGAAATCGGACTTTTTTTGAAAGCCAGTATTACCTTCATATTCCTTGAACAGTTCGGTATATATTCTTGCTAGTGTATTGGATTTACCACTACCCGTGTTGCCGAAGATTCCTATATGACTAGCAAAAAGATTATTAACCCCAAGTTTAATCTTCTGCGAGGGCTCTTCCGTCAAGCTCCCAATTGTTATTGTTTTGTCGCCGCCTTTGTAAAATTTGTGGAGAGCAGTAAATTCATCTCTATTCAATAAATAACATTCATTATCTATAAGAGGCATCTCCTTAATTCCTTGCTTGAAACGGCCATTATCAAAATGACCAAAGAGAGATACTTGTAATGTTCTACTTATTCTAGTTTCTTCCTTGTTATATTTTCTATTAAAATACTTTTCTTCAGATATAAATTCTCCATCAACCTTTCCAATAATACTTACAAAACCTTTAACAATCTTTACATACCCACCTACAGAAATATTCTTAACTGGTTTGCCTGCATATAAAAGGTGGGATTGATTTTTGTTTTTATTAACTCTAATTTTTACTATTCTTCCGTCTACAGATAAAACGCGGCCAATTATAAAGATTGACCTTCTTGTTAGCTCTTGATCTAGAGTATCTTTAGCTTTCATGCGACATAGTATTTAGAATTTCCTTGAAATAAGATTCGTTTATTTTTTCTAGAGTAAGATTTTCTCCTTCGGTCGGCTCTATAATCTCAATATTTGAATATCTTAATTTCTCTATTTCCATTTTGTTCTTCATCTTTGAATTGTTGTCTTTCCCATGACAAAAGATATAAATTTTGAGCGTGGGGTTTGAATTAGCGGTTCTTAATGTTATCTCTCTAATATGCTCATCCTCCATTGAGAATCCCATAACAAATAAGACTGCGTTCTCTTTTTCAAGTTCGCTAGAATACATCCTAAGCAACTCATAATATGTCAGATCAACGACTGTTTCTTCCAATTTCTTTTTTTCTGGATTGACGATTGCTAATTTTTGATATTGCTCCTCAAAATCTTTATCATTTTTATTTAACAAGGATTTGTCAAAGTGGGATAATTTTGAAAATAAAATTTTATTATCAGTCTTATTCCATGTTAGTGAGCCATGTATTTTGATAAGATTGAACATCGGGATTTCAGAGACATTCTCAAAGTGTAAACTTCTTTTTAGGATTGACTTCTTGAAATTACTTAAACTAAAAGTTGGGTTTATTCGTCCGGTAAAGCCGTCGTTATATTCTAAACCGCTTTGTTCCATGACAGTTTCCATTAAAATGTCTATGTTTGTTGTAAATATATTTGTCTGCTTACTTAATATAGTGCTTTCTCTTTTTAAGAGTATATGGCTAAGCAATTCAAAAAAATCTTTGTAGTCTTTGCAGGTTTTATCAAAGTCAGATTTTTTGCCTGCATTTATTTTACCGCCGACAATTTCTAAATTAGGCATCATCACCTTTTCAAAGTATTCCTTCTTTATTTTCGTTCTCTCCTCTTTTTTTGTTTCGCTGGATAATCTAGTTTCAATATCACCAAGTAAAGGTAAAAACGGGGTAGAAAGCCCAGCACCTATAAGAAAGTTTAGGTGGGAACTTTGCACTACTTCTTTTATTTCTTGTATATTCATGGTTGTTTGGTAGATAGAATTATTTAACCCAAGCCCGGATAACTTCTTGGAAGTTTCTCGGCTTTTGTTGTTGCTTCTCCCAGTCCTCCTGCTTTATGTATAACATTTTGTAAGTGGCGTTCTTTTGACTGGCGTTCACATCAACACACCATTGTTCAAGACGCTTTATTTTTTCTATGTCGTCCAAGTCCTCACGGCCTTTCGTTTCCACAATGTAATACTCCTTTGGCGACACCTTTACAATAAAGTCGGGATAGTAGTCGGAGATATTGCCGTCAGCGTTTTTATAGTCAATTTTGAAGTGAACCGCGAAGTAGTTTTTGACGTATGAAATTATGTCGTCGCAGTTTTCAAGGAAACTTGCGAACTCCAATTCAAAATGACTATCGCCAATAATCTTATTGAAGATACTCTTTTTAGGAACGATATAACCCTGATCCTTCACCACGAACGGGCGGCACTTACTGATTTTTATATAATCCCTGATTTCAGCTTCCCCCTTATCCAAGACAGTAAGCGCGTTTATCTCTTTTTTGAACGTCTCAAAAATCGTCCGCGAAGCCTCAATCTCCGACAGGTTGCGAAGTGAGTTTAAGTTATCAAGCTCAATATTCTTGTTGAATAGTTGGCTTTGAATAAACTCCTTCACTTTTTCATAAAGAATGTCATAGCCGCTAACCAAGCGTAGCTCTTTCATAACACTTTGCGTGAAGTAGCCGACGACGCTTTGATAGTTCGGCACAAAGTTGCTATCCAGTTCTGTTTTGTGAGTTATATCGCCGCTCGAAATATCGCGGAAAACAATCTCTCGCTTTTCTTCTTCTGAAAATTCTTTAAGCGGAATTTTCTTATGTCCGAATTTCGTTACATCAAGCCCCGACAGATTTTTATATTCGCGGTATATTCTTGGCGTGAGAACCGGAATCTCAATGTCCAGTTTCTCAATATCTTTTTTCATATTCTCCCGATCAACTTCAACCACGAGCGGGCTTTTTGGTCCTGAACCTTCACCCATTTTCTTGTGTTCAAGTTCAAC
>CAZYLR010000040.1:0-4176 GCA_964648835.1 uncultured Candidatus Saccharibacteria bacterium
ACGAATGGCAAGACTTTAAAAATCAAATAATTTTGATGCTAAATCTCGCAAATCTCAAAGAAGATGTCCTACTGGCGCCTTACACCACTTATAAAATAGGCGGAAAAGCTGATTACTTTTTCACGGCTTATAATAAAGACGATTTAGTAAAAGCGATTAATCAGTCGAAAGAAAAGGGTGCGTCTTTTTTCGTTTTGGGTAGTGGAGCGAACATTCTTGTCGGAGATGGTGGATTCAGAGGATTAGTGATACACAACAAGGCTCAAAATTTCAGATTTGATGGCAATCTATTGATAACAGAAAGCGGTTCTGTGATTTCTGATTTAATCGATTCATCTCTAGAAAAAGGCCTCTCCAGTTTGGAGCATTTTGCTGGGATACCTAGTACTGTGGGCGGAGCTATTCGTCAGAATCTCCACTTTTTGTCACCAGACAGGGCAAGCACCCTTTTTATTGAATCAATAGTCAAGTGGGGCTTAGTTCTAGAAGGTGTAATAGAAAAGAAAGTTGAGAAAGATTATTTCGAATTTGGATATGATGATAGCATTTTGCACCATAATAAAGACATATTTGTGTTGGAAATTTGTTTTGAGTTAGAGAATAAGAACCCCGAGCTCATTAAAGCTCAAATCTCAGCTAATCTCAATTGGAGAAATCAAAAACAGCCACAATTGAGAGAATTTCCCTCCTGTGGTTCGGTGTTTAAAAAAATAGAAGGAATCGGTGCTGGCCGTCTGATAGAAAACTGCGGATTAAAAGGAAAACAAATTGGTGGAGCAGTAATTTCTAAAAAGCACGCAAACTATATCGTGAACACGGGAAACGCGACCGCTAAAGATGTTTACGAGTTGGTTATGTTGATTCAAGAAGCAGTCTTAAAAGAAACTGGGTTTAGACTTGAACCCGAAATTGGATTTATTGGAGAATTTTAAATAATTCTGGCTTTCTTGAGGACATAAAGACATGATGACGTTGTGGACAACTAAGTTTCTGTATACGTTATAATATCACTATCGTGAATGATTAACGTATGGGCAAAATTGAAGAAAAAAGTAAAAAGAAAAGCGGTCGCGAGCACTTGCAGAAACTGATTCTTCAGACTGTAGCAGACATCGGGATGTTAAGCGTTGCATTACTAGCACCCAATGTAGCCAAAGCTATGTATAAGCTTGGTCTTGTTCCAAAAAAGAGACAAAATGAATATACAAGCTCATCTGCCAGTAAGTTGGTCAAGCGTGGATTACTCTTCTACGATGGTAAAAGATATTGTCTAACGCCTAAAGGGGGAGATATTTTCCGCCGCTGGCAGTTTGCTGATTTTAAATTGGAAAAACCTAAGAGATGGGACAGAAAGTGGAGAGTAATCGTTTTTGATATTCCAGAAAAGAAAAGGAAAATACGTGATCAGATTAGGACCCTGTTTAGAACAGCCGACTTTTATCTGTTACAAGATAGTGTTTGGGTTTATCCGTATGACTGTGAGGATATTCTAACTCTTCTCAAAACCGATCTGGGAGTAGGTAAATACATTTTGTATTTGATTGTAGATGAATTAGAAAATGATAAACATCTCCGAGAATTCTTCGATCTAGTCTAGTCGGACATCCCGCTGTCTGTGACTACTATACGTTAATAACTCACGGTCGTGAATTATTAACGTAAGTGAATTAATCCGACTCTATCAACCCAGAATCCAATGGATTTTTACTGGCTGTCTGGCTTGTCACGCCAAAGGCATGGAGACGATGTTGGAACTATTCTGATTAAGAAATTCTTTCTGCAATAGGTATTTTGGCAATATCTACCGTACCGTCAACTTTGTCATACGGTTTAATTCCGCTTCCGATTGATCCGGGTACTTCGTGGTAAATGATTTTATCAACCAGTTTTTTCTGAAGAAGATAATTATTGAGGTTTGGACCACTTGTTACTACGATATTTAAATTGGAATTTATTATGTCCTCGGGAGTATGTACTATTTCGTAACCGTTTTTAGGGTGAAAATTTTTATTTCTCGTTACAATAATTTTCTTTACGGGAAGATCTTCAAAGGATTTTGTCAACTCTTCGCCGTAGTTTTGTATAGCATCGTAGGTCTTTCTTCCCATGAGAATACAATCATATCCTTTCAGAACATTAAGAGAGTACGGCCAATAAGAATCAGGAATAAAATCTTCGCCACCATCCTTATCGGCAATATAACCATCTCTCGAAACCACATTATATAGTGTAACCATTTATTATCGAAAAAAATCCTCTTTTGTATCTTCTGGTTCACCGAGCAAATTGTAGTCTATGGTGATTTCTTCTCCAGCTTTAATATCATTCGAAGCATAATAGTTGTAGTCATCATCATGGTACGCATTTGGAGTTTTTGAGTGATTCAGATACCAGCCAATTTCCATACAACCAAAATCTTTTGGACAAATTAGAGTGTCTCCTCTGTCGAGACAGTACTGAATAAACATGTTCGGCACATCCTTTTTATTTCTAACAACCGATGCACGCGGGTCATCTTTCTCGCGAAACAATCTCAAGAAAATCCCTGCCTTAATATCATGAGTTGCAAACACACCAACGCCATACTGTGCTGGTTTGAGAACAAACGAAAACTCATTAGTTTCATTACTCATGTGATAATTATATCGTAAGAACTAGTCGTCTGGAATGAAGTCGGAGTCTTTTTAAGATGTTAAGATGTCTTCTAAAGATTTGTCCGCCATAAAGAGATCCATCTCTTTATCGAGTAAATTATGAAGTTTTTTTGATTTAAACCACTTGTCCCGATTAAACGAACCATGTCGTGCATACGCAGACATTAATGGAAATAAATCATTCATCGACCACATTACCCTAAGGTAACCTGTTAAATACAGCAACATATCAAGAAATTTTTCTTGATTGCTACTACCAGATAGTTTCTTCCCATCTACCTTGAACTTTTTAAGATACCCAGCCGCTTCTTTTGAAGAGAGTTTAAAATTAAAATTGTGAGCAAACTCGTTTCTAATATCATTCAATATGAAAAGAATTGATCTTAATTCAGTATCTTCGTTATCTAAACCTATAGCTTCAAAAAGCTTGATTTTTTCTGAGAAACTTTTTTTAGTGATGAAACTTGGTTTTGGAAAAGCTTTTTCGATTAGTTTGTTCATAAGTGATTCAACAAATAAATGAGACTTCAAAACTAGAAATAAATCCTTGTTGACGTTTGTTAGTTCTTTTTTGAAGAAAACATCTAATTTCTTATTATGTTTTTTTACAACCCTTCTAGCTGTGGTTTTGATATCCATAAATTATATTATGTGAAATATTATTGCCAGCCAGGAACTCAAATAGTAAATAAACTTCAAGGCTTAAATCACCCCGGCTTTTTTGAGGACGCTGTGGGCGCCGCGCTTGTTAATGGTTTTGATGGCTCTAGTTGAGAGAATGATAGTGATAGTCTTCTTGAGTTCCGGCACATAAATGCGTTTTTTCTGGAGATTGGGGTACTTGCGAACAGACCCGGTAGGGTTAAATTGGGTAGCACGAGTACGATTAGAATATCCGCCTCCCATCTTAGAACCTTTTTTATTTATGGGACAAGTCCTCATGTCGCTCAGCATGATATCATGAACTGAGCGCATGAGGCAAATTCGAAGCACTAAGCACCAAACTCGAAATAAATTAAAATGACCGAAATAAAAAATTCTAAACAATACGATTTGGAAGAAAGGTCTTATAAATTCGCGAAGGCCGTCAGAGTGTTTGTGAAAAAATTACCGAGAAATACTGCTAACTTCGAAGATGGTAAGCAATTGGTTAGATCAAGCGGATCAGTCGGAGCTAATTACATAGAAGCAAATGAATCCTTGAGTAAGAAAGACTTTCTTATGCGTATCAAGATTGCACGCAAGGAGGCGAAAGAGACGCAATACTGGCTCAATCTCGTAGATACGAGTGGAGATAAAGGATTGGAAAAAGAGTGTCTGGAGTTAGCAAGCGAGTGTAAAGAACTTATGCTGATTCTCGGGTCGATTCTTAGAAACTCAGAATCAAAAGTGCTATAATTGTTTGGTATTTTCTAATTTCGAGCTTGTTTCGGATTTGATGCTTCGAATTTAGGATTTTAAGCCATTATGCAAGTCGATTTTGTCTTCCAAATTGCCGTCCTGATTATGTCTGTGGTCATTC
>CAZYLR010000041.1:0-4167 GCA_964648835.1 uncultured Candidatus Saccharibacteria bacterium
ATAAAAAGTGGATAACTTTGGTAGTGTTGTGGAGAGTGGTGGTATAGAATGTTTTCTAGTGGGAAATAGTGGTATCATGAAAGAACAATGTTTATCGGCGAGTACACACATACAGTTGATGAGAAAAATCGCTTCTCTTTGCCTGCCAAGTTTAGAAAAGAGCTCGGCCGGAAAGTAGTTGTGACTCGCGGTAAAGATCGTTGTCTCCAACTTTTTCCTCACAAGACTTGGCTTTCCATCTCAGAAGAGGTAAAGAAGCTCGGTCATGTGGAAAGTGATCAACGCTATGCTCGATTCACTTTCTCAGGCGCATCTGAAATCGAGATTGATTCTATAGGTAGAATTCTTATCCCTGAATTTTTGCGAGAGTTCGCGGATCTGAAAAATCCAATCATCATCACCGGCGTTCACGACAGGGTGGAAATCTGGAATGCCTTGAGCTGGTCATCCTATAGAAAAAGACTCGAATCAGAATATGCCTAACTTCGCTAAAGCTTCGCTGGGCAAGCATAAACCTGTTCTTTTACACGAAAGTATCGAAGCTCTTGATCTCAAACCCGGCGAACTTTTCGTCGATGCTACGTATGGTGGCGGAGGACATAGCCAGGAAGTGAAGAGGCAATTTCCGACGGTAGAGGTGATCGCCATTGATCAAGATCCCGATGTAGATGCAATCCGAGCAAACTTCAGAAACCTAGACGAAGTTGTGACGCGAAAGGTTGATGCCATACTTTTCGACCTCGGTCTCTCTTCTGACCAACTCGAAAATTCAAATAGAGGGTTCTCGTTTCTGAAAGATGAACCCTTGGACATGCGTATGTCCAATAAGGGTATCAGAGCTGCTGACATTTTAAACTCCTGGGATGAGCATGCCATTGAGCTCGTCCTGCGCGGCTTCGGAGAAGAGAGTAATTCAAGAAGAATCGCTCGCGAGATTGTAGAGAGAAGAAAGGTCAAACCGTTTAGAACCACCTTTGACCTTGTAGAAGTGGTGGGGAAGAGAAGGGGCAAGATCCACCCTGCTACCAAGACTTTCCAAGCTCTTCGCATCGCGACAAATGAAGAACTTACAAGTCTCGAAATGGGACTGGAGAAGGGTTTCTCTCTCCTCCGGTCAAATGGAAGATTTGCGGTTATATCCTTCCATAGTCTGGAAGACCGGATAGTAAAAAACTTCTTCCGAGACAAAACCAAAGAAAATGTTGCTAAACAAATTACAAAAAAGCCCATCGTCCCGAGTGCCGAAGAAGTCGAGGGAAATCCGCGCTCACGCAGTGCCAAGTTACGAGTTATCGAGAAAATATGAGTAAAAAAACAAAAACAATTTCATACCACAATCGAGTTCGCTTTTTCTGGTCTCTTGTAGCTATATCGATACTCTCTCTTGGTGTTTACGTTTATGCCATAAACACCATCGCCAGAAACATCGCCTCCAGACAAGACTTAGAAAAACAGATAGTTAAAATGAGAGCTGGTCTTGATTCGCTTGAGTTCGCCTTCGTCGAACTTAAAAACAACATTACCATTGAGCTTGCTCAGGACTACGGTTTCAAGGAAGTAAAAACTCCGCTTTACGTCTCTCGCGCTCGCCCGACATCTCTCTCGTTCAATACACTTAGCCGCTAGAAGCTATGTGCGGGCTTCAGAACAGGTTGCGTCTCCTCTCCCTTTTCATACTTCTCTTTGCCATCTTACTTGTAAGTAAACTCTATTTTATACAAATCGTATTGGGAGACAATTTCCAGACCAAAGCGGAACGCCAATACGTTGCCGGGGTAAATTATTTCGATCGGGGCTTAATCTATTTCACTACCAAAGATGGTATCTCGGTACCGGCAGCCTCGATTAAGACTGGATTCATCCTCTATATTAATCCAAACATCTTAGGCCAACGCGACGACTTAGAAGAAGTCTATGAGACTGTTAATACCATTACTCCGATTGACAAGACAGATTTCCTAGCTAAAGCAGGAAAGTATAATGACTCTTACGAAGAGTTGGCGAAACACCTTTCGACTGATGTGGCGGAGAAGATTCAGACGCTTGAAATCTCCGGCCTCTCCGTCGCCAGGGAAAGATGGCGCGTCTATCCCGGCGGAACCATAGCGGCACATACGGTCGGCCTCATTGGCTTTAGCGGTGATGAACTTGCCGGACGCTACGGACTGGAGCGCTTCTATGAACCCGTTCTCAAGAGAAGCGGGGACAATGCCTTCGTCAACTTCTTCGCAGAAATTTTTTCAAACATAAAGAAAGCAGCCAGTGAAAACGAGAGCCTGGAGGGAGATATCGTCACTACAATTGAACCATCAGTCGAAGCCTTTCTGGAGAGCGAAATAGAGAAAGTGACTCTGAAATATTCTTCTGACTTTACCGGTGGCATAGTGATTAATCCGAGAACGGGGCAAATTTTCGCCATGGCTCTTACTCCAACATTTGACCCGAATTTTCCGCAGGGAGAGCGGGGTTCATCTGTTTTTAGCAATAGGTTAGTAGAAGATCGATATGAAATGGGCTCAATCTTGAAAGCTCTGACTCTGGCGGTCGGTATTGATTCCACTGCCATTACGGCAAGAACCGTCTACAACGACCCCGGTTGCATGACCCTCAATACCAGAACTTTTTGCAACTATGATGGCAAATCTCATGGCTCCGGACTTTCCATGCAGATAGTGCTCAATAACTCTCTCAATACCGGCGCTGCTTTCGTAGTTTCTCGCATGGGCAACTCCAAATTTAGTGATTACATGCTTCGCTTTGGTCTCGAGACTATCACTGGGATTGACTTACCAAACGAGGGCAAGTCCCTGGTCTCGAACCTAAAAACCAACCGCGACCTTGAATCGGCGCAAGCCTCTTTCGGCCAAGGTATTGCGCTCACTCCTATTATTACCGTCCGCGCGCTTTCGGCTCTGGCTAATGGGGGCACCCTCATTACTCCTCACTTGGTCAAAGAAATCAAATACAAACTTGGACCGACCAAAACTATGCTCTATCCGGAAGTGGAGGAGAGAAAGCGCGTGCTCTCACCCGAGACTTCAACAGAGATATCACGCATGCTCACGGAAGTGGTGGACCGTTCTCTCCGCAACGGCCAAGTTCGGCTTGAAAACTACAGCATTGCCGCTAAAACCGGCACCGCCCAAATCGCTAAATCGGGCGGGGGAGGATATTATGATGACCGCTATCTGCACTCCTTTTTCGGCTACCTTCCATCATATGAGCCAGAGTTTCTAGTTTTTCTCTACACATATTATCCGAAGAACGTTCAATACGCATCGGAAACTTTAACGGACGCTTTTTTTAACATCACAAAATTTCTGATAAATTATTACGACATCCCGCCGGATAGGGAAGCGGCGCCTCTGTCACGCTGAACTAAAAAGTGTTAAATACTTGCGGTCGCAAGTATTTAACACTTTTCTTTTTTCTTGATTCCTCATTCATTATTCGTTATTCTTTCATTTACGGCTTGCCCTGAGCGCAGTCGAAGGGCCCTATCGTCTATCGGCTAGGACACAGCCTTCTCAAGGCTGGAAGCGGAGTTCGATTCTCCGTAGGGTCACAAATTGAAAACAGCCTCGCAAACGGTTTTCCGTTTGCGAGGCTGGGGTGGTGCAAGAGGGGCACTACGCGCGCGGCCCGCTCTTGAGTAGAATGAATGGCTCATGCCTCCTCGGGAGCGAACCAAACTTGGCTTCCGCCGGCAACTTCGCCGGGTCTGCGAAGCGGTAACTGGTCTCGCGCATAGACCAGTTGTAATTTCCAGCCGCCTCCGCGTACTCGCGGCCCAGATCGTTTACTTCACGCTGGAGCCACATGCGGCCTTTGAGCTCAACGGACGTTCCCGCCTCCCAAGTTCTCGCAAGAAGCCAATCAAGCTCCGAGAGCTCGAGCGCCATCTTGTCAAGAGACTTCGAGAGCCGAGCGAGGCGGTTGTAGGCCTTTAGAACCTCTTGGGGCTCTTCCGGCGGCGAGGGCCAGACTCCGACGATGGCAATGCCTACCATGAACATTACGAACATGACAAGCACTACCCCAGCCCCGCACTCCAGACGCCGCGAAACGAACACCGTTCTCGTTGCCATTTTCCTCTCCTTGTCCGCTCTTTAGCGAACTCACGAGTTCACTCCTAAAATTCTGCTAGTCTACTCGTATTATACCACC
>CAZYLR010000042.1:0-4108 GCA_964648835.1 uncultured Candidatus Saccharibacteria bacterium
ACGAGGCGACAGACATGACACACGAAGCAGAATTTTTCCAGATTGAAGGTCTCGCCGTGGGCGAAGACATAACCTTGGCGCATTTAAAAGGAACTTTTGAAAAATTCTTTAGCGAAATATTCAAAGGTGATGTCGAAGTAAGCTTTCGCCCCAGTTTCTTCCCCTTTACTGAACCCAGTATAGAAGTAGATATGCGTTTAACAGGCATAAATGTGACAGAAAAACTTCGTGGTAAGTGGATTGAGGTTGGTGGGGCGGGCATGATTCATCCTCAAGTCTTGGAGAATAGTGGTCTGGATTCGAAGAAATATCAGGGCTGGGCCTTCGGTCCCGGGCTAGATCGTTTGGCCATGCTCAAATGGGGTATTGATGACGTACGTCTGATGCACTCCGGTGATTTACGGTTTATTAATCAATTCTAGTATGAAAATTTCCAGAGAATGGGTACAAGAATTTTTAAATCATCCATTACCTAATGCGGAGAAAATTAGCAATGCATTAACGTTTCATGCGTTTGAAGTGGAGAATATTGAAAAAAAGGGCAAAGATGACATCCTGGACGTAAAGGTTACCCCAAACCGGGGTCATGACTGTCTCTCTCACCGCGGTATCGCGAAAGAACTCTCCGCAATCCTCAAAATACCAATGAAGAATGACCCACTTCGTGTGTCTGCTTCGCTCGAACCAAAGACTGACCTAGTTTCGATAAAAGTGGAAGAGAGTAATCTGTGTTCCCGCTACATCGCGTGCTATGTCCAAGGAGTCAAGGTTGGCCCATCACCGGAGTGGCTAAGCAAGCGACTTTTATCCATCGGCCAGAAGTCTATAAACAATATTGTGGATGCGGCAAATTTTGTAATGTTTGATATTGGTCAACCGCTACATGCTTTTGACGCCGACAAACTCGTAGCGCACAAAGGAAAATATAATATCTTAGTACGTAGGGCGCATGAGCGTGAAAAGATGCTTACCTTAGACAACAAAGAATACATACTGACAAACTCGACCATGGTAATTGCGGACGGTAACAACGATACGCCTCTTGGCATTGCTGGCATCAAGGGTGGAAGTTATGCTCGAGTAGACAGTGCCACTACTAACCTCATCCTTGAAGCAGCAACCTTTAACGGACCTTCTCTTCGCAGAACAGCGCAAGCATTAAAACTTCAAAGCGATGCCTCGAAGAGATTTGAGCAGGTATTATCGCCTGAACTTGCAGTTTATGCCATGCAAGCTTTTATTACTTTAGTAAAGGAAATTGCGGGAGGTCAGGTTGTTGGTTTCTCGGATACATATCCGACACCGCAAGAAAAAAAGGAAATTATAGTTTCTGTCAATCAAGTCAACGCCGTGCTAGGTACGAAATTAAGAGACAGCGAGATTATAGATACTTTCGAATGTCTAGATTTGCCTTTTAGAGAAGAGGATGGACTATTTACCGTCAGCGTGCCTTTTGAGCGATTAGACTTATCAATCCCGGAAGATCTTATCGAGGAAGTTGCTCGCATAATAGGATACGATAAAATTCCGACAGTTGAACTACCATTGTTTTCTAAAAAACCAGAAATAAATGAAAACTTTCAAAAGACGGAATCTCTTCGGAATGATCTCGTGTCTAAAGGTTATTCGGAGGTCTATACGTCGGTATTCCGAAATAAGGGCGAAAGGGAGGTACTTAATAAAATTGGCGGAGATAAGCCGTTTTTACGTGATAATTTAGCTCTAGGGCTCAAGGAGGCGCTAGAAAAAAATATCCATAATAAAGATTTGCTTGGAGTGGAGAAAATCAAACTTTTTGAGATTGGCACAATTTGGAGTCGAGATAATGAAATAATACATATCGGAACAATAAGAGAAGGGGAAGAGGCGAGAGAAACATCTCTAGAAGAAGCAAGGGTAGACGTTGAGAGAGAAAATCTTCCTCTCTTTAAAACTCTCCATTATCAACCATTTTCTCGATATCCAGCGATTACACGGGACATTGCTCTCTTCGTGCCTAGAGACGCTAGCCCGGACGAGATCGAAAAGGTTATCCGAGAACATGCCGGTAAGCTCTTAGTTCGCCTTAGACTCTTCGACAAATTTAAAAAAGGAGACAAAATTTCATACGCATTCCGGCTCGTTTTTCTATCACAAGAACGTACTCTTACTGACGAAGAAGTGAATACGGCTATGCAGAAAATCTCATCTAAACTGACAGAAAATAAGGGCTTCGAAATTCGCTAAACAGAGCCATCTTTTCTCTCCAACACCTCTTTCTTTCTTGGCCTGTTTATGCTAGAATAAGGACACAAAATACATATGCCGAAATCGGAA
The DNA here is from genome assembly GCA_964648835.1 of uncultured Candidatus Saccharibacteria bacterium. Classification (GTDB taxonomy): domain Bacteria; phylum Patescibacteriota; class Minisyncoccia; order Phycocordibacterales; family Zambryskibacteraceae; genus UBA5004. The sequence goes on from CAZYLR010000042.1 coordinate 2,317, forward strand.
AAATCAGCCAAGAAAAATAGCACCTACAGTGCCGCATCAATCACAGTTTTAGAGGGTCTCGAGCCGGTCAGGAAGCGCCCAGGCATGTATATCGGTACCACCGGACCCGATGGCCTTCACCACCTCATCACGGAAATTTTCGATAACTCCCGCGACGAGGCTATGGGCGACTTCGCCGATAACATAGAGGTTGTTCTTCTGCCAGACAATCGTATCCGTGTGGCGGATAACGGCAGGGGTATCCCTGTCGATATTCATAAACAAACAAAAGTCTCTGCCCTTGAGACTATCATGACAACCTTGCATGCCGGTGGCAAATTCGGAGGAGAAGGATACAAAATATCTGGTGGGCTGCACGGCGTCGGCGGGTCAGTGGTCAACGCCCTCTCTATTTATTGTAAAGCCGAAGTACACAGAGACGGCGGAATCTATGTCCAGGAATATAGCCGAGGCGTGAGGAAAAGTGCGGTCAAAAAAGTGGGTAGTTCCCAACTCCACGGCACTATTATCACTTTCCAGCCGGACCCAAGCATCTTTCCCGATACCAATTTCGATTTCGAACGCATCGTAAACCACCTGCGCCAGCAGGCATACTTGGTGAAGGGTCTTAGAATCTCTGTCATTGACGCTAGGGAAGTGATTAAAGTAAATGATAAAGATGTCTTTTATATATGGGGATTGGGACTGGATGCACCATCGATGTCTTTCTATTTCGAAGGAGGACTGATGTCACTCGTACGATTTGAAAACGAGCACAACAAACCGATACATAGAAATATTTTCTACGTCGAGAAAAAAGTGAATGGCAATGATTATGAAATTGTCGAAGTAGCCCTGCAATACGTTGATGATATCTCTTGTCGTCTCTTGCCTTTTGCCAACAATATTTATACCGCCGAAGGCGGTACTCATGTTACTGGTTTCAAGACCGCCTTGACTAGAAGTTTAAACTCCTACGCCAGGAAGAACAATCTCGTAAATGAGAAAGAAGACAACTTCACCGGAGACGATGTTCTTGAAGGTCTGACTGCTGTCATCTCGATTAAATTGCGCGAGATCCAGTTCGAGGGACAGACGAAAGCAAAACTTGGCAGTGTGGAAGCTCAGAGTATGGTTACCACTGTCTTTGGTGATGCCTTCTCCACATACCTCGAAGAGAATCCTGATGACGCGAGGAGCATGATCCAGAAGGTGGTACTCGCACTCAAAGCGCGTAAAGCCGCCAAAGCGGCCAAGGACTCTGTCTTGCGCAAGGGCGCGCTCGAGGGCATGACTCTCCCCGGCAAACTCGCTGATTGTCAGTCGCACTCGGCGGAGGAGTCGGAGCTTTTCATTGTCGAGGGGGATTCTGCCGGTGGTACGGCAAAGCAGGGTAGAGACAGACGCATCCAAGCTATCTTACCTCTTCGCGGTAAGATTCTCAATATCGAGCGCGCCAGGCTTGACCGCATGCTCGCGAGCGAGCAGATTAAGAATTTGGTAGTCGCCTTCGGCACGGCAATAGGGGACACTTTTGATATCACCAAACTTCGTTATCACAAAATTATCATCGCTACCGATGCTGATGTTGATGGCGCGCACATCCGCACCCTGCTTCTAACACTGCTCTATAGATTTTTCCGCCCCCTCATCGATGCCGGTTATATCTATATCGCCCAACCGCCGCTTTATAAGATTAAAAAGGGGAAAGAAATTATCTATGTCTACTCCGATAAAGAGCGTGATGAGAAGACAAGTGAAGGCGCCGACATCCAACGCTACAAAGGTTTGGGAGAGATGAACGCCGAAGAAC
>CAZYLR010000043.1:0-1667 GCA_964648835.1 uncultured Candidatus Saccharibacteria bacterium
CGGCATGGATTGACTTATAAGATGATTCAAAAAGTCTACCCTTTCTTCCATACTTATCGTTAAAATACATTGTGTAAGCAGTTATTAATTTCTGCATAAATAACGAGATACCCTTTTCGTTCCTTTCTCTGACCAAAAGATGAAAATGATTTGGCATTAAGCAATACGCGCCAATGTCCACCAAAATTTCTCCCCTTTTATCAATATATTTCTCAAAGGTTAAACCTATGGGTAGGTCCCTAATCACCACTGGTTTACTACCATTACAAAAGAACAGTATCTTGATGAATCTTTTGTAGTCATCGTTATCAAGAAAAATAACTCTCTTTTCAACACCACGGCTGTACAAATGATAATATTCACCAGGTGCAAAAATATGAGATCGCGCCATAAGACCATTATATATCAGCCCAGAGGTTAAACCTCTGTGGATATTACCTTAGCTAATAACAAAAACCCCGCCGAAGCGGGGTTTTTTATGCCCGAGAGTTTTTTATGCCCAAGAAGCGTGGGCTTCGAGGCTATGCTAGAGATCGGACTGTAAGAAACTGGAAGAATCAGAATCAGTAACTATCGCTTATGGTCAAGGTGACACCTTGACTCTTGAGAATCAGTAACTGCCGCTTGGTTGCATGGTCTGTAATTGCTGATTCAAGAGAACAAGAAGTTGCTGAATGAGCGAGACAAGAGCCACGCGAATTTGGGAGATTGCCGCTTGTTTCTCTGCCGGAGTCATAGATGAGAAATTGGGGCTAGTCACAAGTTGAGCTACCGGCGAAGCTTGCGGGGCTGGGGTACCTCCACCGCCTCCGCCTCTACTTGTACCTGTGCCCCCGGAAGTGTCCGCCGCGGCATTAGTACAAAGTGTTGCGGAAGGTGTGATAATTGCAATAACTTCACTGCTACTGGCAGTATAACCGAGCTTAGATTGTGTAGCATTACAGACGTGAGTGCTTATCCCCAATGGCTGGTTTGTAGCTAACACATTAAAGCTTGGAGCAGTTACCTGAAATGTCGAGTTAGCGTTAGCTTGCAGGGTAACCGTGAAGGTCGTGCCGCCAACAGCAATGGATTCAATCACGGCAGAGGAGCCGGAGACATTGAGAGTGATGCCATTGACGGATAGGACCGTATCGGTAGTCAAGGAAACATCGTCATAAGCGGCGAAAGCGGGGAACGCGAAACTTAAGCTTAAGCCCAATCCCAGCGCGGTCGCGCGAGCTACCAGCCTAGATATTTTTTTCATGGGCAAGGTGGTTAATTATTAGGATTGTTAAGCTTATTCAATGCAGATATAAGCGTAGACTAGAGGGCCGACGGTTGCTGTCTGCGTTATGGTAATACCAGTCGTTGCGACCACATAGCTGAAACCAGCGGTAGCAGCGTTAGCATTCGCAGCGGCATTCATTGGAGTTACAGTGCATACAGGAGCTGTTGCATATGCCACGTTAAATGCCACTATTGCTGTTTGGTTAGCACAAGTGGCAGTAATTTCGCCCCTCATGTCTGTTGAACCAGCAGATACAGAATCGTCAGTACATGTTCCCGTAGTGCCGGTAGGCGCAGTTGTTTGGGTTGAACGTAAGTGGGATCCTAATGCGGCGCCGGCAATGATCGCTTTCCCGCCTAACGAAATAAATCCATCAGTGGCGTTAGAAATCGTCTCG
>CAZYLR010000043.1:1767-4016 GCA_964648835.1 uncultured Candidatus Saccharibacteria bacterium
GTCAAGGTTGATGTGCCGTCAACTACCAAATTACCATCAGTATCAACATTGGTGCTGATGGTCGTTACCGCGTTTGCTACAAACGAGACAACCAAAACACCTAATATCACAGCAAGGACGACGGAAATTATTTTCGTCATCCTATCATTATTAATTATATTCATACTTTAATTATTATTGATTTATGTTCGTCCTACTAACACGACAATTATCTCATAATTATCTCAATAAATATATTTCGCAGAGTGTGGATAAGGTGGATAAAATGTGTATATCAAAAAACCGCCCGAAGGCGGTTTTTTGATTCTACACGTTAAGTGTAGGCGTAGTAATCCTTAAGCGGATTACGGGAAGGAAACGTCAGCAGTTCTCCAGTCAGTATCTCCAGCCATGAAGGTAGTGGTTTGAGTGCTACCACTTGTAGCGTTGAACCACTGGATACCTTCGAAGCCCACCGCGTAGACGCTGCCACTCGTCAAAGCTGCACCAGCCACTGTTCTACCTTCAATCTTGAAGGTGACAGGGACGGTGACTTCGTTACCATCAGTCAACGTACAACCGTTCTTGGCGGCAGTTTCTGCCACACAGGTACTAGGAACAGAGTACGAGGTCGAGGTAGCGTTGCTCGAGATTAGCCCGTCATAGGTGCTGTTTCGGTAAACCTTGAACGTAGCTGTAGAGCTTGCGAACAGAGGCGTAGCGGAAGCGACGTTACCGAGGGTCAGAGTACCACCGACAGCCTTAATCTTGATGTTGAAGGTTGCAGTTATGGTAGAGGTACTTGTAAGGAGTGCGGCAGGAGCGCCCTGCGGTACACCGCTTGTAGCAATCGACTTGGAGACCAAGGTTACTTCCGGACCAACCTTTCTGAGCCAAATGGTCTTGCCTTGGGCAGTACCAGTCTCTGTGACAGCCGAACCAGCAGAGTTTTCTGCAACGACTCGAGTGCCATCGGTAGTTGTAATACCAATGTCAGCCGCGTAAGTATCGGCCAAGAGAGCCGCGGAGTCAATGTCGACTTTGAAAGTCAGAGCTTTCGTGGTATCGGCTGGAACAATCCAGTCAATACTAGAGAAGGTCGCGCTTGAAGCCGTAACGCTTGTGCCAGCGACTGTAGCCGAACCGACAAGAGTGCTTCCATCATAGATGTAAGCAGTCGTAGCCGTAGCCACGTTGTTACTATTACCGCGAACGAGGTCAACAATCAAGTCAGTGATTTTGACGTTGTCCTTACCTGCCGCGAAGTTGAAGACAGCAAGAGTAAGTTCGTCATACTCATTGTCACTTGAACCCTGGTTAGCAATAACCTGACTTGTGGAAGGACTATTGCTTGCGAGAGAAACGGTCATAGATGCGCTGTCAACCACGTCAGCCGCTGAAGTGAAATTGTTGGCGAACAAGGTCGAAGGCGAGTACTGGTTGATACTAGCACCGTCCACAGCGCGAACACCGTCTACAGGAACCGACACAGTCCAACTGTCGTCGTCGTAAGCGGAATCCCAGCTTGTCTTAGGATCAACAGCGATGGTAAGAACCTTGCTGGTATCCTTCGGAACCACAACACTGAAACCAGTGATAGTGATGTAGTAAGCAGTACCTTCCTTGACAACAGTGGTTGCATCAAGAACCATCGATGCCAGGACTGTAGAACCGTCCATAACATAGATTTTGTCGGCAATCTTGGTGTAGAACTGTTGGTCGGAATTAGTAGAACTACTTGCATCGGCAGTGTCAGCATCAAGCTTGAGCTTGACTCTCTCGACTTTAAGATCGGAGACGTCGGCCTCAACTTTGATACCTAAGACACCTACCTTAGAACCACCTTCATAGACCTTCGTTCCAGAAGCTGGAGAAGCATTCTCTGAAGCAGTTAAGGTACCTTCCACACCGGGAGTAGTGATACCAACCGTAGAACCAGGAACCGTAGTGCCTGGTACGGTGGCACCGGCAACAGCAGAGTACTTCGCCTGTGAGATAGGACCGAAGTAACCTACAGCCGGAGCAACTCCATTGGCCGCTTGCCAAGCGGCTACCGCCGTTCGGGTGACGGGACCGAAGTATCCGGTCGAACCACCAGCAAAGGTGAAGTGACCCGTGCCAGTTAGGTAATTCTGCAAGCAAGTAACATCAGCGCCCCGTGACCCAATGGTCAAGCTACTGGTGAAAGTGCAAGCAGTAGTGGCCACAGTGCTTCCCTGAAGGATGGCTAACTGTGCCATAAGTGCATTGATTTGTGTCTGGAGTTCAGC
>CAZYLR010000044.1:0-3995 GCA_964648835.1 uncultured Candidatus Saccharibacteria bacterium
CTTATTTCCTTTGCCCTTCGTAGCTTTATGCGAAGTAGGGTTAGCTTTGGCCTGTTTTTGTTTGAAGCGTTCGACTCGACCTGCGATGTCAAGTATTTTTACCTCTCCGGTATAGAAAGGGTGCGTAGCGGAAGAAATTTCAACTCGAAAAACGGGATACTCTTTCTTATCTAACTTGCTTTTCCCTGTTTCTTTAGTTACTACCGTAGAGGGAACAATAAATTCAGTGCCGTCAGAGTTATCGATAAAAAGCACCGGTCGGTAATTGCTCGGATGTATCTCCTTTTTCATTTGACCCTTATTTTATCATAAAATCAAAGACCTTGCAAGAAATCGACATCGCGTTGAATCTCGGCCGCATTCTTCATTACCGTATTTCCGTAACCGGCAGTTCTAGACGTGCAACCGGTGTTTCCCCCGTTGTATCTACAAGCGGCCGCTCTCTCTGCCTCGTAAGTGCCCTTTCCAGCTCCTAGATCGGCAAGATACATAGCTGCCGCCATAAATGCATCTCTCGGATTCCATGGGTCAGGGACGGCCTTATTGAGAGCCTTAGAAAGTCTTTCTCCCATGATTTTCCATGTAGACGGGATGAACTGTGCCGGCCCCATAGCGCCGCCGTAACCAACAGACTGGGGGCAAGAGACTGGTTGTGAGTATGGGTCTAAGCCGAGTTTTTTTATAATTTCTAGAAAGGGGTCAACATCTCTCGTCCCTTTCATCACTTGAGAGAAAAAAGTACCTGTATTTCTACCCTTCCCATCGCCTTTATTAGGTGTATTGGTCAAAAGGCATTGACCAACATTTCTGCCAAAAGTGCCATCGCTACCTTTCCCAGATTCGGTAGCAAATATGCCCAAGATAAATGCCGCTCTTACACCAGTCTCTCTATTGGCCTCCTGGGCATAGACTAAAGCTGTCCCAAACGAAATCGGTCCGGCATCTCTCAATGGAAATAAAACTGCTTTGATTTGTGCTGCTTTGGCCTGTCTGTCGGCAAGTACTTGCTCATACGTCTTTTCCCTACTTTGGCTGACAGCAAGCAAAGTCTTTTTCTCCGCATTGGCTATCTCCACCTCTTTTTTGGACGTTTCGAGGGCGGCGCGGGCTGCGGCTTCAGCTTCTCGCTTTTTATTCAAGGCAGTTTTCTCCGACTCGGTTAGAGCCCTAACCTTACGTAATTCAGCAAACAGGTTAGCGAGCGCCTGTTCGGCGGAGGCGTAAGTATCTATATCGACAAAAAATTCAGAGAGGTTCTTATCGCTTAGCATGGCCTCGGCCAGTGAGTAGGAGTTGATGTCATTTGTTTTGCGGAGGATATCCGCGATAGCTTTTTTCCCTTTCGTAATGCGGGTATCAAGTACAGAAATCTCCGATTGTTTAGTGGCGATATCTTTTGTCAGATTCGCTATGGCGATATTTTTGCCTTTAATATTAGCTTTGGCGACGTTAATCTTGGCTGTGAGGGTGGCAATATCTCTGGTAAAAGAGGCGCTGTCACTTTTGGTTTTATTGAGCGTTGCCGTCCATTTGGCAATCTCTCTCTCGCACGCTTCAAGCTCTTGCTCAAGCCGTGTCCGACTTTTGCCAAGAATCTCGTCGGTGCAGGCATCTTGAGCCAGAATGTGATTAGGATTTGAGACAGCAAAAAAGCCGAGAATGAGTACCAAGGCAAAAATTATTTTCAACGGATTAAACTGGGGGCGTTTCTTTTTTCTCTTCACTTTCATTGGTTTCGGTAGTTTTTTCCTCTTCTTTACCCTTCTTTTCAACTTCAATCTCTGAGAGATCAATCGGGGCAGTTTCTTCCTCCTTCTCTTCGCGTGGAGCCGATACCAGAACAATTACTTCTTCCGGATTTTCTTTAAGTTCGGCTCCTCTAGGCATTGCGATATCTTTAGCTAGAATTTGGTTTCCGAAGTCAACTAAAGAGTTGATATCCACGATAATATTGTGTGGCAGGTCTTTCGGCATCGCTTCAACTTTAAGTTTGTGGAGGACTTTCACGAGCATGCCGCCCAGATCTTTTACTGCCGGAGAGATGCCGATGAATTCGAGAGGCAATTCAACCTCTACTTTGTGACCCTTTTCGAAGACGTAAAAATCCGCGTGACGAGGTATCCCGGTAATGGGGTCTAGGTCCACGTCTTGGATGAGGCTTTCCTTGATGCCTTTAGGCGTCTCCAGAGTGATGACGCTGGATTCCCCCGCTTCCTTCCAGACCTTTAAGAAATCAATTTTAGGAATAGAAATAGCGGTGGATGCTTCCTTTTTGCCATAAAAGACTGCGGGCACTTTCCCCGCTTTTCTGATTTGCTCCAATTTATCGGTTTTATTCCGTATCTCTGCTCTTAAGGTTAGCATCCTCCCATCTTACTCGATTATGATGTGAGATTCAAGATACCCCACAGTGCCATCAGCTTGCCCTGAGCTTGTCGAAGGGACTTTCTTGCCCGGGTTGAAAATATTGAGAGGGTCGAAGATTTCTTTTGTTTTTTTAAATAATTCTAATATTTCTGGACTGTACATTTTGCCAAGATAAGGGGTGCGGACGATACCGTCGTTATGCTCAGCAGTTATTGAACCTCTGTACTCTACTACAAGGTCATAAAATTTATCAGCCACTACCATAATCTTGTCACGCTCACTTTTCTTTCCTAAATCCATAAGAGGAATGATGTGGTAATTTCCATTGCCAGCGTGACCGGCGATATTTGTCTCTATACCATGGTCATGAAGAATCTTGAGCGCTCTCGGCAAAAATTCCGGCATTTTGTCAGGAGGAATGCAGAAGTCATCGATAAAGGGCGCAGTCCTCTTTTCTCTCACGTGTTGCCGAAGGAGGTTAAACGACTCTCTACGCATGACCCAGAATTTTTCTTCCTCGGAATCTTTATCCACTATTCTTGACCAGACCTTAAATAGTTTAATGGCTTCAACTATATTTTGGACTTTCGTCTTCACCTCTTCTTCCGTATTTTCTGATATTTCAATTAAGACAATAAGTTCAGGTAAACCGTGCATTTCAATACCGATGATCGCTTCAGGGATAAATTTCATAGCAAATGAAAGGAAATTACTCCCCGCTTTCTTGGCAATCTCGGGCATGAAGTGGATGCCAAGTTTTAGTGTATCTTTATCAAATGTCTCAATGCTCTCCGGATCATAAGGCAAGATAGCATTTACTACTTGCGGTAGCTCATCCCATGATTTAAAGAAAATGGTTACCAAATCATGATATTTTTTCTCCTGTACTAACTTTAGCTTCATCTCTGTTACGACACCGAGCGTTCCTTGCGAACCGACGAGAAGCTTGTTGAGGTCGAAAGTTTCGCCGTTCCATATATTCCATAAATAATATCCAGCAGAATTTTTAGAAACTTTTGGTTTCGCCTGCTCTAGGGCTTCCTTATTTGCCTCCACGAGATTAAATATGTTTTTGTAGACATTTCCCTCGAAGTCTCTCTGCGCCATTTTATTATCAAGGGATAACCTTGATAATGGTTTAACGAGATACTCGTTACCATCAGAGAAAATCATTTTTGTCTCCAAAACAAAGTTCTCCATCTTTCCATAGCGTAAGGTTTTCTCCCCAGCGCAATTATTGCCGAGCATACCGCCAAGCGCGCATAAATCTTTGGAAGCTGGGTAGCAGGGCAAGATAAGCCCCTGCTCCAACGTTTTCTTTTCGAAATCTCTGTAATATACGCCGGGCTGTACCGTTATCTCTACCCCATAGGACTCACCTATGTGGTTCATGTGTCTGGTGACATCGGCGATTATAGACTCCCCCAAAGGTCCGCCGGTCATGTCCGACCCCGCCGCTCTTACAGTTACCGAGTGACCGGGGTTATCTTTTGCCCATTTGACAAGATTTTTTAAATCTTCGGAATCTTTCGGGAACACCACGAGTTTCGGTTTTACTTCAAAAAGCGAGGCGTCTCGCGAGTACATTTTCAACGTCGTCTCATCGTCTAGAACTTCGCCTTTTAAAA
>CAZYLR010000045.1:0-3834 GCA_964648835.1 uncultured Candidatus Saccharibacteria bacterium
GGATTCATCCACGTCTCTTGGAAATCCTAAAGAAAGAAATTAGGAAACCGAACGGCATGATCCTGACAACCGGCCCGACCGGCTCTGGCAAAACTACTACCCTCTACGCGTTCTTGAAGAAGATTTATACACCCGACATTAAAGTGGTGACTATTGAGAACCCGATTGAATATCATCTCGAGGGCATCGTCCAGACACAAGCGGAAGCCGAGAAGGGCTACACCTTCGCCGACGGCCTCCGAAGCGCCTTGCGCCAAGACCCTGACGTGATTATGGTGGGAGAAATTCGAGATGACGAAACTGCCACAGTGGCTATCAACGCCGCTCTAACTGGCCACTTAGTGCTTTCCACCCTTCACACCAATAACGCCGCCGGTTCTTTCCCACGGCTTCTTGACCTCGGGGTTAACCCCAAGGTGATAAGTTCCGCTCTGAATGTCTCGATTGCTCAACGACTAGTACGTACACTTTGCCAAGCGTGCAAGAAAGAAACCCTTCTCGAGGGCAAGGACAAAGAAGTTGTCGAGAAAATTTTAGGAAACATTCCTGACCCAGTTTATCTTGAAGGTATTCAGAGAAAAAATACTTGGGTCCCTGTCGGATGTTCGGAGTGCAGCGGACTTGGATTCAAAGGTCGAATTGGTGTCTTTGAGGCGATTGTAGTCGACAGCGAAATAGAAAAGGCAATTATTATTAATCCTTCCGAGCGCGATATCCGCGGGGCAGCCAAGAGTCAGAAGCTTTTGACTCTGGTTGAAGACGGCGTCATCAAGGTGCTTATGGGCACTACCGCACTAGAAGAACTCGACCGTGTGGTAGACCTTTCGTCAATAGAATAATTGTTGCGACAAGATATTTTTCGTGAATAATGGAGAGAGACCCGAGTTCCAGCGCATAAATCTCCAAGCAACATCTCGCCAAGGCGGGACTAAACGAATCTTTCGAGGATAGCCTCAGAAACCGGTGAAGATACCAAGAGCGTCCTTAGAGAAAAGTCCAAATACCCCGAAGGGCACGTTGCTTAGAGATTTATGGTCTGGATAAGAACTAAATTTTTCATCACCAGTCTAGCATATAATACTTTTTATGTCAAGTAAATTACCCAAAGAAAAAAACACGGCGGAAGAGAGCGGGTATGCCTCATTTTTAGACAATGAACTTAGGCCTTCAAGCTGGCGAGATTATATCGGCCAGAAGGCGGTCAAAGACAACCTTAAAATCCTGATTCAAGCGGCCACGGAACGCGGTGTCCCCCCCGAGCACGTCCTATTCTACGGTCCCCCGGGCCTCGGCAAGACCACTCTCGCCCACTTAGTAGCAAAGGAAACCGGCCGAGCCATTAAGATTACTTCTGGGCCGGCGATAGAGAGAGTCGGCGACCTCGCCTCTATTTTGACGAATCTAGCCGCTGGCAACATTCTCTTCATCGACGAGATCCACCGCCTGAATAAAACCATCGAGGAGGTGCTCTATCCGGCGATGGAGTCCGGCGTGCTTGATATCATTATTGGCAAGGGTCCGTCAGCGCGCACTATTCAGCTGGAACTGCCGCCTTTTACCCTGCTCGCGGCTACCACGCGCGTGGCTATGATTTCTTCGCCCTTGCGCAGTCGTTTCTCGGGTGGAGTGTTTCGCTTGGAATTCTACACTGAAGATGAAATAGCGGAAATCTTGCGCCGGTCGGCTAAAATTATCGGCGTCAAGATAGAAGAAGACGTAGAGAAAGAAATCGCCAAGCGCTCACGCTTCACCCCGCGTACAGCCAACTATTTACTGAAACGCGCTCGCGACTTCGCTCAAGTTGAGTCGAGACCCTTAAATCAAGAAACTGTGGAACTTGCCTTGAAGCTTCTGGGCATAGATGAGAAGGGGCTTTCTCCTTCCGACCGGAGACTCTTGGAAGTCATTGCCGAAAAATTTGCCGGTGGCCCCGTTGGCCTTTCGACCCTGGCGGCCGCGCTCTCGGAAGAAGAAGCCACCATCGAGGAATTCAACGAGCCATATCTCTTGCAGCTCGGTCTCATCGAGCGCACCGCGCGCGGCCGCGCTCTTACTTCCCACGCCTACGCCCACCTTGGCAAAACTCCTCCGGCTAATTTACAAAAGAAGCTTTTGTAAATTAACGACCGATAGGGAATATAATTTACAAAAACCCAGCACTTACTTTTATGTATTACGTTTATTGCTTTAGACACCGCAAGACTAGGAAGTTTTATTATGGCTACACTGCAGATTTGCGAAGACGAGCCCGCGAGCATGGTCCTTTGTGGCAGTTGATGTATTATGAGGCTTACCTAGCTGAATCGGACGCCAGACTTAGAGAGCGTAAACTAAAAGACTATGGCCAAGCTCGTTCTAGGCTAAAAGGGCGTCTTCGCGAATCTTTAAAAGTAAGTGCTGGGTGATGATTTTTATAGTCGTCTTACTCCTTAAAAATCAATCATGAGCGGGCACAACAAGTGGTCGAAGATTAAAAATAAAAAGGCAGTGACGGATGCGGCCAAGTCTAAGATTTTCTCAAAAATGGCAAAGCTTATCTCCACCGCCTCCAAACAAGTGAATGGCGATACCTCTTCCCCTATCTTGCGCGCAGCCATAGAAAAGGCGCGGGAATATAATATGCCTGCTCTCAATATCGAACGAGCAGTTAAAAAGGGCACGGGCTCGGACGCCGAGACGCTTGAGACTGTTACTTACGAGGTTTACGGTCCCGCCGGTTCAGCTTTAATCATCGAGGCTCTAACCACCAATCGCAACAAAGCCGCCCAAGAAATTAAATTTATTCTTTCCAAACATGGTTTCGCTTTAGCCACACCTGGCTCGGCTACATGGGCGTTTACCAAAGAACAAAATGAGTGGAAACCAAACACCACTATTCCCCTATCGGAAGAAGACGGGAAAATTCTAGGAGTTTTAATAGAAGAACTCGAAGACAATGACGAAGTTCAAGACGTCTACACCAACGCTGTCTGAAACTATTTTAGCTATCGACCCGGGGTTTGACCGTATTGGTTTAGCCATGATGAAACTCGAGCGAGACAGACCGAGACTTTTGTTTTCGGAGTGCTTCAAAACTGATTCGAAAAAAGTGCGACCCGAGCGGCTTTTCTCCATAGGCAGAAGGATAAAAGAAGTGATTAAAAAATGGCGACCAAAAACTCTCGCCGTAGAAACCATCTTTTTTAACACCAACACTACCAGCGCCATCGGAGTGGCGGAAGCCAGAGGTATTATTATTTATGAAGCGATAGGGACGGGCATGGAAATTTTCGAATACGGCCCGCAAACGATAAAGATAGCTGTGACGGGTTACGGCAAAGCGGACAAAATCCAGATGGCAAATATGGTTAAGAAATTGATTGATCTACCCGAAAAGTCTTCAAAAAGACTTGACGACGAAATAGACGCTATCGCCCTGGGGATTACTCACCTTGCAACGAAAAAGGGTATCTGATACAAATAAGTGCATTCGAAATTAGAAGTAATTAGATTATTTACACTATGGACGACGACATTCTTAAAGACGAAGACGAACTTAATGAGGATATTATAGATATAGAGAAGAAAAAGATTGATCCATTAGTCAATCCGCTAGACGAAGCTGAGAGTGTCGATGATTTAGTGGAAGAAGAGGAGGAAGAAGAAGAGCCGTTTGACGACGTTAACCCGATCTAGATCTGCTCAATTCTCAAGAAACGGTGTTTGCCAATACGGTAAACGCCGTTTTCTATTTCTTTAATGGCCCCTTCTTTATTGAGTCGATTAAATTCCGATTTGGAGGAAACTAGTCCATGTTCTAGAAAAATTTCGACAAGTGGAGTTTCTTTACTGGCC
>CAZYLR010000046.1:0-3763 GCA_964648835.1 uncultured Candidatus Saccharibacteria bacterium
TAGGATTTTCAAATGGAAAGAATCCAACTGACCAAGAATGAACAAAAAGTTTGCCAGAGCCGACTTCTGCCGTGCCGGTTTTAGCAGCGGCCTTGACATACGGCACATTGAGACCAACCGAGGTGCCGTGGGTGACACCCTCTCTCATGCCTTCGCGCACAACTTTCCAATTTTCATCACTAAACTGAATAGTACGTTCCACCGGCTCCGGGTTACCTCCTAAGAGAAGCGACGGTCTCAACACGTTACCACCATTAGCAATGGCAGAAATGAACCTTACCGCATTAAGAGGAGTAATCTGCGTGCCGTACTGACCAATGGCTGTAATATAAGTGTCACCCAGACGCCAAATCTCGCCGCCAAACTTTTCCTTCTTCCACTCCGGAGTGGGGATAACTCCTTCTACTTCGCCGAGAAGCTCAATTCCTGTCTTCTCCGTCAAAGCGAAGAGCTGGAAATATCTGTCCAAGGCGGTTATGCCCAAACCTTTCTGATCTCCGAAGCCACCACCGATAGAATAGAAATATGTGTCTGAAGAAACAGCGAGTGCCTCCCTCATATCCGTCCAGCCGTGAGCTTTCCAATCTTTAAAAATAGAAGGCTTGGATGGATCATACGGATTTTTAACCGTAATCGAGCCGGTACTTAAAATTTGTTTGGTGGGAGAAATTAATTTTTCGTTAAGAGCCGCTAGGGCAATAATGGGCTTTAAAATAGAGCCCGGAGTGTAGAGTCCACCTATAGCACGATTGAGAAATGGCTTGGATGGATTATTAATTAAAAGATTTAAGGCAACTTGGTCTCTACCAGCCGTGAGCATATTCTGGTCGTACCCTGGGAAGCTCGTCAGTGCGACAATCTCACCAGTCCGGACATCCAAGAGCACAGCCGCTCCGCCTAGGAAACCCCTATCCTTAGCTAGAGACTCAATGGCTTCGTATAAAACTTCTGTCAGACGAGCATCGATAGAGAGGACGATGGGATTGCCATCGATTGCCTTCTCTACCACTGACTCCGAAGTCACTTCGCCCAATACATTAGTTTCTCTTAATTTCAAACCGTTCTGCCCTTGAAGTAGATAATCGTAAGAACGTTCAACACCATCACGACCGTTATAATACTCTTCATAGTAGGCACCAGAACGATCAGAGAGAGGATACTTAAGATAGCCGACCACGTGTGCAAGGCCCTTGATGGGAGCGTAAAGCCGGCCAGCAAAATCACTATTCTCATCCTTAACAGCATTGGTAGCCAACTCGCGCATGCCCCTGTCATAAATCACACCTCTATTCGCGAATATGAGAGTCCGTTCCAGACGATTATTTTCCGAAATTTGCACATAGGTAGAACCAAGATTAATTTCTAAGACCCAAAGTCTCGAAATTAAAGCAAGAACTATCACTCCCAAAACGATCTTTAAAATGAGAAAGGTCTCTCGACCCATCGGCCTCTCTATCCTGCCTTCAAAACGGTGCTCCTCAAAGCCTGGTAAATTGGTGGAATCAAGAAAAATATCTTCAGGATTAATATCTTGATACTTTCGTTTCTTCATTTTGCGCAGGAGTCTTTTAAACATAAGATCTTAGTCTCTCTCGAATGTAGAGAAGAGCGACAAGCACAATGAGAACAGAGAGTGTGAGAGGAGAGATAAGCGAGGGAAAAACTCCCATCCCACTGCCATGAATAGCATCAATCAAAAACGCTAAGAAAATTCCTTCCCAGAAAAACGGGAAAAGAATGGTACCGACAAACAAGACCGGGATATAGATCCAGTATGGTAAGAATAGGATGGAGGCAAGTATGACTACAGAGCAGAGGATACGACGGGTCATCCCGTTAGAAGTTAAGGCTTATAACTCTCATAATTATAAAATATCCAGTTTGCATATTTATGGGACTTCTAACGGGATCATGGCGCGACAAATACGAATCTTAGGGCAAAGATATTGGTTGGGCTTTTAGCCAACACTTCTTTAAATGAATCGGTTGGCCGGACACTTACATCTGCCACAGTGGCCAAGGGACGTGAAGCGATGTCGGAAGAGAGAATTCTATCCCCCTTCTCAATCGCTATATCGCGCGGGAGAGCCAATCTGAAGTTGCCTCCACCGATGCCGATAAGTATTACAGGCACGTTGTTCCTCTCCAAAACTGCGTTTGTTTCCTCCCCGCTGGCGGAGAAGAGCTTCACCTTGGCGCTCTTGGAGAAAACTTCAGAGACTACTCCCAAGATTGGCCCTTCTGGCAATGACACTTCAGAGCCAATGGTTATAGATTCATTCAAACCAGCATCAATCACAATGACATCGTAGGGTGTCTGTGGGGGCCGAGTCAACACAGACGCCACTACCATATTGGCTTTCTGTTTCCGGCCTACTAATTCAAGGAGAATATTTTCTTGAGTTTGTTCCTTTAATATAGATGGAATTTCACTCCCCGTAGTAATTATATTCTTTGCCTTCCAGATAGGAGAAACGATTGAAATAATAGCCGCATCAAAAAAAGAAAAGACGACTGCCCCGGATATGAAGATTGCCACGAGAACGAGTATTCGTCTAAGATATGGGCGTCTTAATCTATTTTTTGGGAGGTAGTTCACCTTCATTTTTTATCAGTATATCCTTGAAACTCTCTAAATCTTCAAGGATAATGCCCGTGCCGCGCGCGACAGCCGTAAGCGGGTCGGCGGCCACGTGCACTGGTATGTTAATCTCGCTTTCGATAAGCTCGGCAAGACCCTTTATTAAAGCACCCCCGCCAGAGAGATAAACTCCTCTATTCATGATGTCACTAAGAATTTCAGGCGGGGTAGATTCAAGCACTTCTCTAATAGTTTCAATAAGACTTTCAACCGATTGAGAAAGGGCATCGCGGATGTCCGTATCGGTAAGAATTATTTCTTTAGGCAGACCCGATACTAAGTCACGTCCCTTGACTGGCATTTCAAGCGGGGCGTGTGTGGGTAGAACCGAGCCGATAGAAATCTTGACCATCTCGGCCGTCTTTTCTCCCAGAAGAATTTTGAACTGGTTTCTAACATGAGCGATGATATCCGAATTAAACTTGTCCCCGGCAATGCGCAGATTCTTGGATCGAACCACCCCTCCAAGTGAGATAATGGCGATATCAGAAGTACCGCCGCCGATATCTATGACCATATTACCGACGGGATCGTGCACGGGCAGACGCATACCGATGGCAGCCGCCATTGGTTCCTCGATGATATGCACTTCTCCAGCGCCAGCATTAGAAGTTGCATCGCGTACGGCGCGAATTTCCACATTAGTTATGCCTGATGGCACACCGACAACCACTCTCGGACTGAAGATTTTATTCGAACCTGCAATAGCCCTACTTAACAGATAGCTAATCATCTCTTCGGTAATCTCGAAGTCAGAGATTACGCCGTCAACTAAAGGTTTAATAGCCAGAATATGACTCGGGGTACGACCAAGCATTGCCCTGGCCTCGGTACCGATGGCAACAACCTGGCCAGTTTTTTGGTTGATTGCCACTACCGACGGTTCATTAATCACAATCCCTCTGCCACGGAGATATACAAGAGTGTTAGCCGTACCGAGGTCGATACCAACATCATGGGAAAAAAGTCTGCGAAAGTTTTTTAGGCCGGGAAATTTCATCAGCTTTCGAGTTCTTTAATAAGCTGCTCTAAAGTCAATTCTTTGCTCTCACCACTAGCTCGATCTTTAATTTCTAATTTCTTTGATGCGAGAGCCTTTTCTCCTATCACTATGTGCATGGG
>CAZYLR010000047.1:0-3760 GCA_964648835.1 uncultured Candidatus Saccharibacteria bacterium
AAAGTTTTTTCTTCCCACTTATGCTAACGAGGTTTACTGTCTTACGGGGAAATAAATTAATGTTAATGTGCTTGTATAATAGTAAAGATGAAAGTTTTAATTGTAGGTTACAAGGGAAGTGAACATGCGCTTGCGTGGAAACTACATCAATCCGCGAAAGTAAGCAAAATCTATATTGCACCCGGAAATGTTGGCACTGCTAGTTTGGGAGAGAATATTCCGATATCAAAAATTACTGAAATTATTGAATGGTTGAAAGTAAATAAGGTTGATCTAGTGCTTACTGGTACGGTTTCATATTTGAAAGATGGATTGGCGGATGAGATCCAAAAACTTAAAATTCCCTTTTTTGGACCAACGAAAGCGACTGCCCAAATTGAATGGTCAAAATCGTTTGCCAAAAAATTCATGCAGAGAGCGGGAATTCCAACAGCTCCTTTTGAAATTTTCAATGATTTTGAACAAACAAAGCAATACATGAAAAATCAGAGTTTCCCACTTGTGATAAAAGCAGATGGCTTAGCAGATGGGCTAGGTACGATTATTGCGAAAAATCTTGGAGAGGCTGAATTAGCTCTGCACAATCTAATGATAAAAAAAATATTCGGAAGAGCGGGTGAGGTTGTCATCATTGAAGAATTTTTAGAAGGTCGAGAAATATCCATACATGCGTTCTGTGACGGCGAGAATGCGATACTTTTTCCAGCCTCTCAAGACCACAAGCGACTTTTAGATGGTGACAGAGGTCCTAATACTGGAGGTATGGGGAGTATTGCGCCGGTTCCTTGGGTAACATCTGAAATAATGCATGAAATTAAGGAAAAAATAGTTTTGCCAACCCTCAAGGGGCTCAAGAGGATGGGCAGACCATTTACGGGTATTCTATTTCCTGGTGTTATGATAACCTCAAAGGGACCTGTGGTCTTGGAATTAAATGCAAGGTTTGGAAATCCCGAAACCCAGTCGTATATGCGAATTTTAAAAACCGATTTAGCAGATGTTCTTCTCGCTTGTGTAAATAAAGATCTGAAGAATTTTTCCATTGAATGGTCTAATAAATTTGCCTGCTGTGTAATGGTGGCCGCCGAAGGTTACCCTGGGAAATATACAAAGGGTATTAAGATCAAAGGTTTGAAGGCTTTTGGCACTGACTCTGATGTAAAAATATTTCAAGCCGGAACGAAAATTAATGACGGCGATGTCGTTGTGGGTGGAATGGGGCGAGTGTTGGGAGTAAGTACCTTGGGCGATGATCTGAGTACTGCAATTCAAAGAGCATACAAGGCACTGGAAAAAATAAAATTTGAAGGTATGTATTTTCGAACTGATATTGGTAAGAAGGCGCTCATACCATCAACTCAATTTTAAGTTTAGTTTCTTTCTCAAGCATTTTTCTGATTATCTAAGATCGGATTATTATTTTCATCCAGGATTTCTACGAGCATAAATTCAGAATTTATATGAATTCCTTCATATATCTCGCATTCATTGCTGATGGATAACGTTTCTCTGCCTGTATAATCATCAAATATTGGTGTATTGAATTTTTTCCACCATCCTGATGATTTTAATTCTTTATCAAAATAGAACCGGACCCTATTAAATGTCCAATCATGTGTCAATATGCTAGTATACTCTCTTTAACTTAATCAACTTAAAAAACTCTGGGAGATTGTGTATCTCCCAGAGTGTTAGTTTATTAGGAGAATAGTAGGATAGCGAACTACTTTATCCCAAGTTCCCGTTTTGCCTCAAGTTGGGGCGAGACATCCAACAAATCCAGAGGGTTGACCATTTTCTTGATCGCCAGCGCTGTTCCCAGACTTGTAGCTAGTTCAATGAACCCGAGCTTAGGAATATCGCCATTTTTACTGAAAATGTCAACTGTTGAATCATATGTTGCTGCGGCCGTTTCATGCCCAACCCCAGTCCAACGTTCTATGATCTTGATCGTACCGAGACGATCATTTCTGATTGATAGGTTGGACCTTATCATAGCTTTTATCATCCTTTTCACTTCATTGGGCTTCTCGCTTATTTTTCTTGATGTCACGCTGAGGCCGGTGAATGGAGTCTCAAATATTTCATGGGCACGGGCGAGAACGTTCATACCGAATTTCTTTCCTTCGAAATCGGCAGGCGGGGACAGAATTGCTCCATCGATCATGCCCTTTTGCAGACTGATAAACCTGGCTTCCTCCGAGCCTAGAAAGATAAACTCCACATCTTTTTCTGGGTTGATACCAAAGTGTCGTAATATCTTTTTGGCGGTTTCATAAGCGCCAACACCCGGACTACTGACTCCGACCTTTTTCCCTTTTAGCTCCTCAACCTTTCTGAATTCCTTGTTGGCTAGTAACAGGTGAGTTGAGCTGTTTAGAAACACAGCAACAACTTTTAACGGCATTCCTCTCAAACTGGCAGCCACGACGCTACTGAGTAACATCGTATAATCCAGTTCCCCGTTCACTAGGGCACTTATGTTGACATCCCTTCTTGCCCTTAAGATCTGAACATCCAAACCCTCATCTCGAAAGAAATTCCTTTGTCGTCCTACCCCAGCGGTCAGAAAGGCTGTATCGAACGTTGCGACAGAAAGAGTTACTTTATCCGAAGCTTTGACATTGCTGTTCAAAACAATAAAAATGAGCAAGGCAAAAACTGATAATCTGTTCATTTTTTCCTCCTTTATTGGTGTTATGGATGCAATCTATCGAACATTTCTTAACTAAGACTAACATTACAATACTAAAAGTCAATACTGCGTATATTTCTTGCCAGTATAAACTTATGTATTTAAAAAATTTGCAATTATACAAAATACAATTTATCTTTGATACCATGAATGATAAGTTTTCCATCATCATTTCCCCAGATCAATTTATACCCCAGGATCTTTCATTATATTCGCTTATTGGAAACGAAAAATTTATTAATACAATAAGCGCCCATGTCGATGCCCTTCGTTCTAGCCAATATCTATCGTTAGAAGAAATGAAAAGAATTCAGGCAAAACGTTTTTATATTCTTGTTTCCCTACTATCATCAACTTCCAAATACTGGAGAGATTATTTTACAGTATTGGGACAAATTGAATCTGAGGCTCCACTTATAAAAAATTTTTCAAAACTTTCTCTGTTAAACAGAGATATTTTAAATAAAGATCAACAACATTTTTCATTAGTGAATCGCAGCGACGATAAAACATTTTTTAGAAGGACAAGCGGGAGTACCTCCTTGCCAATTAGAATAGGTGTTAATAAATATGAAGCAACAGTAGCCTACTTTAGCTATTTATTAAGGCAAGATGTTTTTAAAAACGTTGATATTAGTTCACTTCTATCGCGAAAATTTATTATCGGCCTCGGGTCAAGTGGGTTAAGACACTGGATGGGAGATCTTATCCACATGTTTCCTATCTCTATGAAAGAAATTGAAGATCTAAATTACAGAAAGAAAGTATATGAGGCTGTAAAGAATATGGAGCCTGTGATTTTGGGTGGATTTGCATCACTAGTTTCGAGATTCTGCACTCTTATGTTTAATGATGGAAATTATGATCCCTCGTCCTTTCTGGCTATAAAGCTGGGGAGCGAACCATTGATTGCTGAAGAAAGAAAAAATTTAAGAAAATTATTAAACATACCAATTATTAACGAGCTAAATTGTGGCGAGGCAGGGACTATAGGTTTTGAGTGTGCCAGTAATTTAAATCGCTTCCATCTTAATGCGGAAAGGATAATTCTTGAAATTACAGATA
>CAZYLR010000048.1:0-3705 GCA_964648835.1 uncultured Candidatus Saccharibacteria bacterium
ATTCCAAAATCGTGTGAGGCGTGTCGTCTTTAGGCGACTTCCAAATCGGCTCTAAAATCTTCTTTGCCGTCGCTAGACTATATTCAGTTTCAGAAGCGAATAAAAACATCAAGCTCCCTTCTCCTCGCGGATCGCCGCCCTTTCCAGCGTTCCGTAAACTGTCGCTCCGTCGTTCCGACGGGGCGATTGTGAGGACGCGGAAACGGGCAAGGCGAAGTTTCTTTTTTAATCTTTCGTCGTCCCGCCACGACCAGTAAATTTTCAGTTTGTTTACGAAACGCTCCGCCGTCATCGTGCCTCTGTCGGCTTCCAAGAAAAAGTTGATAACATCCCCTTTATCTTCCAGCGTAAAAAATGCGTCGGGGACTAACGAGGGATTTTCGCCGTGGACATCTCGCAACATTTCCTTTAGGTCATAGCCCTGCGTGAAGCGAGTGATTTTTACTCCGTGAGTTTTGGCGGCAAGCGTAAGACAAACTCTAAATTGAGAAATCATTAAAGAGTGAGCCATCAAGGGAAGTGTTCGCTCAACTTCTTTGACGCGGCGATAAATCCCTTCACGCTCCTTCGCGTCTTTTGAGAGTAGTTCCGCACCCTTGCGTCCGAGGGCGTAAACCATGTGGGACGAGGAAAGTTTGGCGGAAGTTTGTTTTAGAGGACGGTCAAGGTAGCCGTGCTGAAAGAGAGAAGATAGCCGCCGGAGCAGATTCCTCTCTCCGCCTTGGTGCAAGGCTAAAATCTGGGGAGTGTTCATAAAGCGGAACTCTCCCACATCGCGAAGGAGCGTTATGTCGCGGGGCTGGAGCTTGAGGGGGTCGGACACCTCTAATCGTTGAAATAGTTTTAAGCGTGGTTTTGACATAGGAGCTTTATATGGTCATTATACGCCTATCCGACCCCCTCGCCGAGGCCTTCTTCTCCTGTTCTATCCTTTTTTCTTCGTCTTACCCCCCCCACCAACGAGCAAAAAGAAATAGCAGAACAGGAGAGAAGGCCGAGCCACCCAAACGCGAACCCGCGACATTTCACGGAGCGATGGCCAGCAGGACGGAGCGGAGTGAAGTCGGACTTCGATTTTGCGAGGTGGTGCTCTGTAAAAAGTAATGTTTAATAGAGCTTTCAGCTTTTCTGCCTAGTCATTCGAGCGATGAGCGACTGACTACCCGTGTGACTAGGTAAAGTGCCTCCATTTTTGCTAAAATAGGTGCGAGCCTCCTTTAAGAGGCACTCCAGAATCAAACTTTCAAATTACCTCCCCAAAATCTTATTAAGCTTAGCTTGCGTAGTTTTCCCCACAAAACCAGTGCCTTTGGTTAATTGCCAGGGGGACAAGATATCTTCCACGTATTTCTCTTGAAACTTTATGACGGCTCCTTGAGTTAACGGTCCGAAGTAATCGGTCTCATTACTCGGAGAGCCGGGTCCTAATTCAGCCAGTCTTGTGTCTGTATCAGCATTCAAGATGATTTGAAGGTATCTTATGTCATCTAATCTCATGCCTAGTTGAAGGGGGTTTGGGAGGTTGAAATTAAGTGGTACTTTTATTTCAGACAATGGCAGAGTAGAGCTAGTAGAGGTAGAAGCAGTTGGTGTGGTGGTGGCCACTGGGATTGTCTTGTCCGCCTCTATCATCACCGTGCGAATATCTGAACCACCGTCATTGAAGCAAGCCAGAGTGTAGGGAGTGGATGTCGGTGTCACAATCTTAGAGCTGGTGCCAAAGGTGGTACCTGACCAGCCCCAGGAAGTCCAACAGCTTGAGGCGTTCTCGATTGACCAGGTGTGAGTCGAGGATTGTCCTGGGGTGAGGGAGGCAATATCCGCAGATAGAGCAACAACCAGAGCAGGCACATAGCGCAGCGCTCCGCCGGCGGCAGCCAGCGTATAATCCACTACGACGTAGAGCTGGGTGGCATATCCGGTAGTCACATTATGCACCAAATAATTACTAACAAAGAAATTATGATTTTTCTCTACCTCCAAATCATAGGTATTAACTTTATCTCTAACATATTTTATTTGCGCAACTTCAATCTCTTGACCTCTAGAATTCAGAAGAAATTCACCGACTTTGATATCTTCTGCCGACTTCCACTTTCCGTCTGACCAGATAATGTGATTCAACGAAGTTTGTAACGTGCCATTAAAGACAAGATAATCGTCGTGTGGACCGCCCCATAGTCCAACTATCATATCTTTTTCTGCTTTTCCAGCATCTAAATTAAAAGAAATAATTTCATCGCCAACGCGAATATCCTCAATATTTTTTTGACTCCCATCGGCCATTAGAATTGGTTGACCTTTGAGTATACTTGGCGAGGCGGGAGGAGCGTATGCCAGAGAAATACCCGCCTCAAGCGCGTCAATTTCATCCCAAGTCCAAGCTGAACCTGTTTGCGGATTGGTTGTCCAAGTATTGGATTTATCTGCCCAACTAGTCGTAAGAGCATACGCGTTTGTATCATAGGTTGTGTCATTGGTTCTTATGGAAATTTTACCGCTAGAAACAGAACCAACGCCATCCTTTAAGCGCGCGTAAACAGTAACTGAATTAATTACTCCTGAACCGGTATGAGTCGGCAGAGCATAAAGATCTCTGTACCAACCATTAGACCCACCAGCATTAACATAAGTTGTGTTATCATCTGTGGTTTCTTCGTCAACCTTGTCGTAGTGAAAAGTTGAGGCGGGGAATTGAGTGGTAATAGCCGTTTCACTGCCCGCGCCGTTCGGCCTTAAAGTTTCGGTGTCAGCCCAAGCGTGTTGCGACAACAGCAAAAATAACCCGCCTAGAAACAAGGCAAGCGTAAAAATGGACAATATTCTTACCCTATGACCCCTAAAGAAGTATGCGAAATTTTGTACCCTGGCCATGAGTAAGCTTATTTTATCATAAAATAGATGCTACACTTGCCTGATATTTCTGGCTGGCTTGGCTCCAAGCGAATAGTCATGCTAGCATTAGCTTATGGAGTCTGTTATCGTCAAAAAACCGTGGGGATCATTTATCCGTTTTACAAACAATGAACCGTCCACTGTTAAGCTTTTATATATAAATAAAGGGGAGGAATTTAGCTTACAATATCACAATCATCGCACGGAGTTTTGGAAAATTCTCAAAGGACATCCGGAAATAATCATTGGCGATAAAACAGAACACCCAAAAGAAGGTGACGAATTTATCATAGAACCGCAGGTGAAACATCGCATTGGCGCTCCTGTCGATGATGTAGTCGTTCTGGAAATATCAATGGGGCAATTTGATGAGGAGGATCTCGTACGGATAGAGGATAAATACAACAGGGCCTGAATTATGTATAGTACTTATGCGACCTTGCCGGAGTAACTCAGTTGGTAGAGTAACCCCTTCGTAAGGGGTAAGTCGCGAGTTCGAATCTCGCCTTCGGCTCATGTCTAGTCCAGAAGAAATAAAGAAAAAAATTGAGGAACTCGAAGCCACTATGGCCTCGGCAGAATTTTGGGCGGATAAAGATAGAGCCCAGAGAACTTTGCGCGAACATGAAGTGCTGAAAAATGAACTCGCAGGAGTAGGAAAATATGACGCGGGCGGGGCTGTCATGACTATCTTTTCCGGCGCGGGGGGAGATGATGCCGAAGATTTCTCGCGTATCATTTTAGCAATGTATCTAAAATTTTTCGATAACAGAAAGTGGAGTTATTCGATAATTCATAAAAATGAAAATG
>CAZYLR010000049.1:0-3661 GCA_964648835.1 uncultured Candidatus Saccharibacteria bacterium
ATGCAAGTCGATTTTGTCTTCCAAATTGCCGTCCTGATTATGTCTGTGGTCATTCACGAAGTCTCTCATGGCTATGCTGCAAGCTATCTAGGTGACCAGACAGCAAGGTATCAAGGTCGCCTAACCCTGAACCCTCTCAAACATCTCGACTTCGTAGGATCATTTCTGGTACCCTCTCTGTCCTATTTTTTGGGCGGCTTTATTTTTGGCTGGGCAAAGCCGGTACCATATAACCCATACAACCTGCGACCGGGACGATGGTCAGAGGCAGCCGTAGCGGTTGCCGGGCCAACATCTAACATCCTTCTCGCCCTTATTTTTGGCATACTTTTGCGCATTAGTGTCTCTAGTGATCCTGCCTTCATTCAGATTACATCGCTCATCGTCTTTATTAATATTCTTCTGGCCATCTTTAATTTGATGCCCATTCCGCCCCTCGACGGCTCCAAGCTCCTCTTTGCTATTTTCCCAGACAAGCTCTTCCAAATCAGAGGATTCTTCGAAAAATATGGTCTCATGCTTGTTCTGTTTTTCATTTTCTTCCTCTGGCAATTTATTTTTCCGGTCATAGCCGTGCTCTTCCGCATCATAACCGGGGTTGCAATTTAAGCCTTGTTTTAGTACAGTATTGGTCTCCCTTTGGGAGCATTTTTGTAATGAGTACTATCAATCAGCTCATCAAACGCAAAAGGAAGAAAATTACTCGCAAAACCAAGGCGATTGCTTTAACGCGCGGCTTTAATAACAAAAAAAACCGACCGACTTTTTTTAATTCTCCCTTCAAGCGTGGTGTTGCTACTAAGGTTACGACCAAAACTCCCAGAAAACCGAACTCTGCCATTAGAAAAATCGCAAGAGTTCGCCTGACTAATGGTATGGAAGTAACCGCCTACATTCCCGGCATCGGGCATAATCTCCAAGAACACTCTGTGGTCATGATTCGAGGCGGACGCGTCAAAGACGTCGGTCTGCGTTACACTATTGTGCGTGGGGTACTTGACGCCACGGGTGTTGAGAACAGAAAACAGACACGCAGTCAGTACGGGGTCAAAAAACCTAAATAAATGCGAAGAAAACTCAAAGCCAAGCCTAAAATACAGCCGGACTTTACTTACGATTCCGAGAAGGTCACGAAGTTTATCAATTACTGCATGGAGCGTGGCAAAAAGACTACTGCCATGAAAATTGTCTACAAATCTTTCGAGGCGATAAAGGAGAAGACTAAGAACCCTAATCCTCTGGAAGTTTTCGAGTCGGCGCTTAAAAATACCGGCCCGACTATGGAAGTGCGCTCGAGACGTGTCGGCGGAGCCAATTACCAAATTCCTCGCGAAGTTCGCCCAGAACGCCGCCAGTTTCTATCAATGAAGTGGATTATCGATGCCGCTCGCGCTAAGAAAGGCAAACCCATGCACGAAAAACTGGCGGAAGAAATCATCGCCGCTTCCAATAATGAAGGCGACGCTGTCAGAAAGCGCGAGAATACTCATAAGATGGCGGAAGCCAACAAGGCCTTCGCCCATTTCGCGTGGTAATTTTGTATGGAAAGGGACTATCCACTAGAGAGAGTGCGCAATTTCGGCATCATTGCTCATATTGACGCCGGCAAGACCACCACTTCCGAAAGAGTGCTCTTTTATAGCGGTTCCCAACATGATATCGGTGAAGTCCATGAAGGAGATACCACCACCGACTGGATGGAACAAGAGCGCGAACGCGGCATTACCATTACAGCCGCCGCCGTCACTTGTTTCTGGGCACCAACCTATCTTTCCGATGGCGACAGACAGAAAAAAGAACAGAAGTTTCGTTTCAATATCATCGATACTCCCGGCCACATTGACTTCACTGTGGAAGTGAAGCGTTCGCTTCGAGTACTCGACGGCGCGGTGGTTGTCTTCGACGGTGTGGCGGGTGTTGAGCCGCAATCCGAGACCAACTGGCGTTATGCCGAAGAGGCACAAGTGCCTCGTATTTGCTTCATCAACAAGCTTGATCGCACAGGTGCTTCTTTCGAGCGTTCATATAAGTCCATCCTCGACCGGCTTTCTAAAAAAGCGGTTCGCATGCAGATTCCGGTAGGGGAAGAAGGCAAGCACGAGGGCGTCATAGACCTTCTCAAGATGAAGGCATACTACTTTGAGGGCGATATGGGCAGTCTGGTGGTTGAAAAAGAAATTCCGGACAATCTCCGCGCCGATGCAGAAAGATATCGTGCTGAACTGGTGGAGAAAATCGTGGAAAATGATGAAGTTCTTATGAATATTTATCTCGAAGGTAAAGAGAAAGAGATTGGTCTAGATGCTCTAAAAGTCACACTTAGGAAGGCCGTGATTACCAATAAAATTTTCCCAGTTTTCGCCGGCTCGGCTCTGAAGAACAAAGGTGTTCAGCTTGTGCTTGACGCAGTAGTGGATTTTCTGCCATCTCCTCTCGACATTCCGGCTATCAAGGGCATTGACCCACGTACTGGGGAAGAAGTGGAACGCCACGCTTCCGACACGGAGCCCTTCTCGGCACTAGCCTTCAAACTCCAATCCGACCCGTTTGTTGGCCAGCTGACATTCTTCCGCGTCTACTCTGGTACTATTGAATCTGGCACTTATCTATACAACTCCACAACTCTCGAGAAGGAGCGACTTGGTCGCATTGTACGCCTGCAAGCAAACCAGAGAGAAGAGGTAAAGAAAGTATTCGCGGGAGAAATAGCCGCTGCCGTTGGTCTTAAGAATGCTAAGACCTCGCACACCTTCTCGGACGAAGCTAACCCCATCATTCTCGGAGAGATTTCATTCCCAGAGCCCGTTATTTCTTTACGTATTGAGCCAAAAACTAAAGCCGACCAAGAGAAAATGGGCATGGCCCTCAAGCGTCTCTCGGACGAAGACCCGACTTTCAAAATTAAATCAGACCAAGAAACGGGTGAGACGGTTATCATGGGTATGGGTGAACTCCATCTTGAAATTATCGTTGACCGCATGAAGCGTGAATTTGCTGTCGAGGCCAACGTCGGCAAACCGCAGGTGGCATACAAGGAGACTATTACTGGTGAAGCGGAAGTGGAGAACAAATATATCAAACAGACCGGAGGCAAAGGTCAGTACGGACACGTCAGGATTAAGATTAAACCCTTACCTAAATATGACCCGGAAGCGAAAGTGCCAAAGAACGCGCATCGTGAGTCGGGATTTGAGTTCATTGATGCTATCAAGGGTGGTATTATCCCGCAAGAATTTATTCCAGCTGTGGAGAAGGGTATCCGGGAAGCCATGGACAGAGGCATTGTCGCCGGTTATAAGATGACTGATATTTCCGCAGAACTTAACTACGGTTCTTACCACGATGTGGACTCCTCCGAAATTGCCTACAAGATTGCCGCCTCACAAGCCTTCCAAGAAGCGGCGAGGCGTGCCAAACCGGTGCTCCTCGAACCAATTATGAAAGTGGAAGTAGTGATGCCAGAGAAATTTATGGGCGACATTACCGGTAATCTCTCTGGCAAACGTGCACAAATTGAGGCCATGGAAGATAGAGGAGAGCTCAAGGTAGTACGGGCCAAAGTGCCCCTCTCCGAAATGTTCGGCTATGTCACTTCGCTTCGCTCTATGACCGAAGGTCGAGGTTCTTCGACTATGGAATTCGACCACTACGCTATCGTGCC
>CAZYLR010000050.1:0-3613 GCA_964648835.1 uncultured Candidatus Saccharibacteria bacterium
CGCCGGCGCGACGAAGAGGCTAAGTTCGAGTTTGTAAAGTTTGCAAACCTGTCTTTCATTGGGGAATTGATCCCAGTGCTTGATAGTTTTAATATAGCTCTTGCCCATGGAAACAAAGATGTAAAGCCCGTACATGAGCAGCTTTTCTCTTTGCTTAGACAGAATGGCTTAGAAGAATTGAATCCGATGGATGAAGTATTCGATCCAAAGTATCATGAGGCGATTGGAGTCGTGCCGACAGATGAGCCGGAGAAAGACCATAAAATTCTTGAAGTTATACAGAAAGGTTATATACTAATTGGGAAAATTATCAGACCGGCTAAAGTAAAAATAGGAGAATATCATGGCTAAAATAATCGGAATTGATCTGGGTACCACTAACTCTGCCATAGCGGTAATGGAAGCTGGCAGTCCAAAGATTATAGAAAATGCCGAAGGAGCGCGTACGACACCATCTATTGTAGCTGTCTCAAAAACTGGCGATCGCTTGGTGGGCCTTTTGGCTAAGCGTCAGGCAGTTACTAATCCCAAAAACACGATTTTCGGCATTAAGCGCTTCATCGGTCACACTTTCTCCGACCCCGCTGTTCAGAAGGATAAAGTTACAGTACCTTTTGAGGTGAAAGCTAGTTCAACTGGCGGGGTATTAACGAAGATAGGAGATAAGGATTACCGTCCAGAAGAAATTTCCGCGATGATTCTCCAGAAGCTTAAGACAGATGCGGAAGCCAAACTTGGGGAGAAGATAACAGAAGCCATTATTACCGTTCCTGCCTACTTTAACGACTCTCAGCGTCAGGCCACCAAAGATGCCGGCCAGATTGCGGGACTCGATGTCAAGCGCATCATCAACGAACCAACCGCGGCCGCTCTGGCCTACGGTTTCAATAAAAAGAAAAATGAAAAGATTGCTGTCTTTGACTTTGGTGGCGGCACTTTTGACGTCTCAATACTTGAGGTGGGTGATGACGTGGTGGAAGTTAAGTCTACTGATGGTGACTCTCACTTGGGCGGCAAGGACATCGACCAGAAGGTACTTAACTACATCGCGGATGAGTTCAAGAAAGAGTCTGGCATAGATGTTAGAAAAGATACTTTGGCGCTTCAGCGTCTTGATGAGGCCGCCGAGAAAGCGAAGATCGAGCTCTCAGTCGCCACCGAGACGGAGATTAACATACCCTTCATCACTTCTGATTCGTCAGGTCCCAGACATTTGTTACTAAAACTTTCACGGGCCAAGCTCGAGGAACTTTCCAGTGAATTTTTGGATCGAGCGATGGAAATTACCAAGCGCGCTATGGAGGCATCTCCTTTCAAAGTTGGGGATTTAGAGGAAGTGATTTTAGTAGGGGGGCAGACACGTATGCCTGCAATAGTTGAAGCGGTCAAAAAATTCTTTGGCAAGGAGCCGAACAAATCCATCAATCCCGACGAAGTGGTGGCGCTTGGCGCCGCTATCCAAGGAGGAATTCTTGGCGGTGATGTCAAAGATGTTCTCTTGCTCGACGTCATCCCGCTCTCGCTTGGCATTGAGACTATGGGCGCTGTAGCCACTAAACTAATCGAAAAAAATACCACTATTCCATCAGCGAAGTCGCAGGTATTTTCAACTGCTGCTGATAATCAAACTTCTGTCGAAATTCATATTGTTCAAGGTGAGCGGGCTATGGCGGCGGACAATAAGTCGCTTGGCCGATTTATTCTGGATGGTATTCCGCCATCACCACGCGGTATGCCTCAGATTGAAGTGACTTTCGACGTTGATGCCAACGGTATTCTAAATGTCAAAGCTAAAGACAAGACTACAGGCAAAGAACAATCTATTAGAATAGAAGCAAGCTCCGGTCTGTCGAAAGAAGAAATTCAAAAGATGCAGAAAGATGCCGAGGCCAATGCCGCAGAGGACCAAAAGAAAAAAGATTTGGTTGATGCCAAAAATATCGCTGAACAGCTTATTTATACGACAGAAAAATCTCTGAAAGATAGCCCAAATGTTCCTGACGATATCAAAACTGCCGTCAATGAGAAAGTAACTGCGCTAAAAAAGGAGAAAGAAAGTGGTGTGATTGATTCGATTAAGTCTGCTACGGAAGCACTTTCTACTGAATTACAGAAAATTGGAGAATGGATGAGTAAAAATCCTCAACAGGGCGAAACCGCCTCCGCACAAGGCTCCGGCGAGCCAAAGCCAGATGTAAAAGATGCAGAAGTCAAAGAAGAGCCCAAAAAGGATGAGGAGAAGAAATGAAAGACTACTATAAGATACTCGGGATAAATCGCGACGCTTCGGAGGAGGAAATAAAAAAGGCCTTCCGTAAACTTGCGCATGTTCACCATCCGGACAAGTCTGGTGGCGATGAAGCAAAGTTTAAGGAAGCAAGCGAGGCCTACGCCGTGCTCTCTGATAAGAAGAAGCGTACCCAATATGATACGTTTGGGACAGACCCTTCGACAGGCTCAGGGCAAGCGGGCTTTGACCCGTCCGGCTTCGGCTTCGACTTCTCCGGCTTCGGCAATGCCGGTTTCGATACGTCTGATTTAGGGGACATCCTTTCGAGCATTTTCGGCGGCCGTCGCGTACGACGCGGGCGTGACATAGCGGTGGATATCGAACTCTCTTTCCAAGAATCCGTTTTCGGCGCGGAAAGAAAAGTAGTTATCAACTCTAAATTTGTCAGACAAAAGGAGGTCTCAATCGGTGTGCCGCCCGGTATCGATGATGGTCAGATGATTCGTCTCACCGGTCAGGGCGAGATTCTCGAAGGCGGAGTTCCGGGTGATCTCTACGTCAAGATCCATGTCAGGAAGCACCCGTATCTGCGCAAAGAAGGATACAACCTGATAATGGATTTAGAAATCAAACTGACCGAGGCGCTCCTTGGCGCAGAAAAAGTCATTCATACTCTTGATGGGGAAATTACTTTAAAAATTTCGGCCGGTACCAAGCATGGTGTCATCCTTCGAGTGAAGGGTAAGGGAGTTCCAACTTCGGCCGGTAAGCGGGGCGACCTCTATATTCGCATCTCTGTCCAAATTCCGGAAAAACTTTCTAAAGAAGCTCGCGTGGCGATTGAAGAATTAAAGAAATTGGGGTTATAATAATCCCAATGCATTTCGGAGAACATTTGATGATAGATGGATACGGGGGTAGTAAAGACAAACTCAATGACAAAGAGCTGGTAATTAAATGTCTTGTAGAACTGCCGCAGAAACTTGGAATGAGGCCACTCTCGGCACCGGAAGTGTACTTGGCTGAAGATAATAATATTAAAGACCCGGGAGGATGGAGTGGTTACGTGATAATTATGGAAAGTCATATAAGCATTCACACGTTCCCTGATAGGGGTTTTGTCAGTATCGACGTGTATAGCTGCAAGAACGGTATGGACACGGATTTGGTATTAAAATACTTCAAGGAAAAATTTGACCTAAAGGACATTGAGCAGAATTTCATAAAAAGAGGTACCCGTTATCCAGAAAATAACATCTACGTTTAGTATTCAGCACCTTCGCAACACTTCCAGAGGAGTTTGGTAATTGATTCCCATGTGCAGACGTTCGTTATTATAATACGGCATGTATTGTCCAAGGGCTTCTCTGAAATCTTCCAGAG
>CAZYLR010000051.1:0-3560 GCA_964648835.1 uncultured Candidatus Saccharibacteria bacterium
GCGACGAAGATGGAGGAATAGGTGCCTATAATAATTCCGATGATGAGCAGAAAAGCAAAATCTTTAGTCGCTGGAGAACCTACAAGATACAGGGCAAGAAGAGTAATAAAGATGGTCAAAGAAGTGTTGATAGATCGACCGAAAGTTTGGGCTACCGACTTGCCCACTATAATCTCGAAATCCTCGCTAAGATTCTGCTCAGCGTTAACACGTAAGTTCTCACGCACACGGTCGAAGACTACGATGGTGTCATGAACTGAATAACCGAGAATTGCCAGAAGGCCAGTAATAAACAACAGATCTATTTCCACCCCCATAAAGTGACCAAGCAAGACAAACACTCCAGTAGGGATAATAACGTCATGAGCGAGGGCAACTATGGTTGCTAATCCATATTTCCACGAGGAAACCGGTTTAGATACTCTACGGAAAGCGAAAGTGATAAAGAGTACTATCATAACTACAACCACAGCGATCGCTTTTATGGCCTTGCTCTTAAGTTCCGCTCCAGCTGTGGGACCGATTGTATTTTGTCGCTCAATCGTAAATGTCGACTGATTTCTAGAAAGCAAAGTTTGAAGTCCTTGGCGCTCATCCTCCGAGAGCTCCTTGGTGCGAATTATGTATCTATCACTTTCAGATGGACGCAGGGAGAAACCCCCGATTCCCAAAGTTTTCAGATCTATTTCAAGTAATTCTTTATCCGGACGCTCGCCATCGTATCTTACTTCAGTAATAGTTCCACCTTTAAAGTCTATAGAGAGGTCGAATCCGTAAGCAAAGACAGCGTATGCGGATAGAGCAATCAAAATCGCTGAGAGAATAAACCATATTTTTCTGTATTGTACGACAAACATTTTATTTTAAGTGAAAACCATTACTAAATAAAAATCTTTTAAATCCATTTTCATTCTTTGGTGCAATGGCAAAAAGGAAAGTGCGCGAGACAGTAATGGCCGTAAACATCGATATAATTACTCCGAGACCAAGTGTCAGAGCAAAACCTTTGACAGCTGAAGTGCCAAGCCAGAAGAGAACGATGGCGGTAATAATTGAGGAAATATTGGAATCGCGGATTGAAAGCCACGCCCGACGGAATCCTTCGTGCAAAGCGTCTGAGATACTCTTTCCTTTCTTGAGCTCTTCTGCGGCACGCTCGAAGATAAGCACGTTTGCATCGACTGCCATGCCGATCGAGAGGATAAAGCCTGCTAGTCCCGCTGTCGTAAGTGTCACCGGTATTATTTTAAAGATGGCAAGCGAGAGAACGATGTAAGAGATAAGCGCAACGGAAGCGACCAGTCCTGGAAGTCTGTACCAAATTATAAGAAATATCACGAGAGCGATAAAGCCAATTACCCCGGCCCGGACACCAGAATGAAGCGCCACGTCCCCCAGAGAGGCACCAATAGTCTGGGATGTAGCGAGAGTAATAGGTACCGGAAGTGCGCCATAGTTTAAATTTCTGACCAACGCCTTCGCTTCTTTCGGAGTAAAATTGCCAGTTATTTGAGCTTTCCCGCCGGTAATCTCTGACTGAATAACTGGAGCAGAGAGTATGGAACCGTCCAAAATGACGGCGAGCGGCTTACCCACATTGTCATGGGTAATCTTGGCAAATAGTAGAGCCCCTTCGGAAGTAAACTCAAGACCAACAAGCGGTACGCCTGTTTGAGGATCGAATTCTACTGAGGCGTGAGCGAGATAACGTCCCGTTAATTCCGCAGGGTAGAAGACGTCGTCAAGTGCAATTGGAGTACCGCTTGCAATAGTAGAGACAAATTCTTCGGCACCAGATTTCTCAAGACGAAATTCGAGAATAGGGGTCTCGCCGATTAATTTTTTAGCTAATTCAATATCCTTCACTCCCGGCAGTTCGACAATCAAACGTTCGAGAGCATTACCAGAAATAATGCCTGCGCTTTCTGTCTGCACAAGGGGTTCTGAAACACCAAAGATATTCACTCGACGTTCAATCACTTCCTTCAGAGATTGCATTGCATCACCTACATCTGAAACTTTTGAAGTATCCGCTTTATAAATAAGTTCAGTCCCGCCGACAAGATCAAGCCCGAAACGAAATGGAAACTTAGCCCCATCCTTTTCGCTTCTGACGAGAAAAAAACCGATGAGAGCAAAGGTCAGAATCAATATGATAGAAATCCAAATATGTTTACGCATCAGCATTCGGCATTATGACAGAATTCTTATCGCCCAGCAATAGAAGCGAGCGTCTTAAGGGTTCGCAGGGCGATCTTGATGTCCAAGAGAAACGAGCGGTTCTTGATGTAATAGAGATCATAAGAGAGCTTGTTGGCAGTTTCTAGAGAATCGAGTCCGTGATGCGGATGCTTGTCTTGATAGATTTGCGCCCAACCAGAGAGACCGGGTTTAATGAGATGGCGAACATTGTAGTAGGAAATCTCGTCGGTATAGTGCTTGACTGCCTCCGGAAATTCCGGCCGCGGCCCGATGAGTGAAATATCACCCTTCAGGACATTCCATAATTGCGGGAATTCGTCAAGTCGAGTTTTGCGAAGGAAATTACCCACTCTCGTCACTCTATTTACCATACCTTTATTCTGCCAATCACCGTTATCATTGAAGAGCATGGTTCGGAATTTCAAGATACGAATAACGTGATTATTGCGCCCGATACGATCCTGATAGGTAAAAATTGACCCTCTATCTTCAAGCTTCATGGCTACGAAGAGGAAGGGGTATAAAATCATCGGGATGAAAAGAAGCGGAGTAGATATAACAATATCCATCAGACGTTTCAGCGCATCATACCCTCCACGAGGTCGTGCCGAGATGTTCTCCAGAAACCAATCGTACTTAACAAGTGAGAGAGGCACTCTGTCGAAAATATCTTCGTAAATCTTGTGCATATCGATAAAACTAATCTTGGAAAAAATCAGATTATAGAGATGGGGCAGGACCGGCTCGACATTTTTATTTGCAAGGTCAATAGCTATGACAGAGACGTCCTCTGAATAAATATGAGAAATAATTTCATCCCAGAAGCCTTTCTCATCAGCACGACTAAGATCGACAGAAGAAATAAATTTGATGTTGTAGATTGAATTATTGTTAACTTCTTCGAGCAATTCTTTCATCTCATCTCCAGAACCGATGAGGATGGCGTTTGTCGGATGGCCATGGCCAATAACAAAATAACCATATATCCTCCAAGAGAGAATGAGTACGAAAGACACCAAAAGATATATGAAGAGGATAGTCTTAGGAGTAATACCGAAAAAAGGCACAAAGTAGAAAAAGACTACAGCTAATGTCGAATTGGCAATTTGAGTATTAGCGAGGATACTTGGCAGTTTCGATTTAAGAATGACCGTATGCTTCTCATATAAACCCGCTATGTAGAAAACCAGAATCCAAAGGACAAAAAGCAGACTGAAGGGCAATAAGTGCGTCAGGAATAAGTCTCGGGATGGTATCTCAAAACTTCGAAAGAAGAGAGACAGCCAAAGCGCCACCACAAAGGAGCCAAGATCGCCTAAGAAGAGGACGAGGGACTCTTTCCTATTGAGCAAACTCAT
>CAZYLR010000052.1:0-3559 GCA_964648835.1 uncultured Candidatus Saccharibacteria bacterium
GGCGGCTATTGAAGCTCCCGGCGCCATGCAATCACATAGTGATACCACAAAGTGGCAGATGAGCCGACGTGCTGAGGCGATAGAGCGATCTCTTTTTGAAACTCAGCGAGCATTGAATGCGCTGAAGTACCTCGTGGATCATCCTCCGACTATCACCAAGGTTTCCGGCCATGCCATTGTCGAGGTTGAGAACCTAGATGATGGATCGATGGCAAAGTATTTTCTACTGCCAGCAGGTGGTGGAGATACTTACGAAGTAGATGGAGAAAAAATCACGGTCCTCAATATGGGTGCGCCTATGGCCCGTGCGTTTATCGGCACTATCGCAGGCGATGAGGTAGAAGTCAAAATCCAAGAGACGACGAGACGGTTTAGCGTCGTTTCGGTAACCTGAAGGAGGTTGGGATGAAACCAAAGCATGTCTTTGTTAGTCTTGATGGAGTTGATGGTGTTGGCAAGACCACGGTGGCAAAACTTCTCGCCGCTGGCGAATCTTTCCAATACCACAAATCTCCCGCTGGTCCTTTCGCACAATTGCGAAAAGAGGTTGACGCCCACGCAACTCCGCTTGAGCGATACTGCTTCTACCGACTGGCAACGCAGTTCGATTCGGTACAAATAAGCCAGTTGCTGGAAACAAACTCGGTCGTCTGTGATCGCTATATCGCGTCCACGGCGGCATACCACATCGCAATGGATGCTCGCATTCGAGTTATCCATGACGAGACAAGGCTTCTCAAGCCACACTTCGCGTTTCTTCTCGGCGCTCGTTCGGAGATTCGTGATAAAAGAATACTTGAACGCGCAAAGGTGTTAAGCGACATAAAACTTGAAGGAGATAGCACACTCCTTGACCGTGTCGCTGAAATCTTCATGTCGTTCGGCCTCATCTACATTGACACCAGCGACATGACAGCCGAGAAAGTCGCCACAGCAATTAAGTGCATCGTTGCGCAAGGAGGAATACCATGAGCTTAAAACCGCTTTCGTACGCTCATATCATGGCCGTTGCGGATGCATGGCGTGACATGGGCGGAACTTCCGAAGTAGAAATCGGCGCGCTTGAACCGCTATTGTGGCGAGATGGGCAGTATCGCATTCACGATGTTGTGAGTGCGTTGACGGAACGTGACTTCAAAGTCTCGATGACGACTAATGGGCAGCTGTTGGACATCTTCGCCGAGAACTTAAGTCGTGCTGGTCTCTCGCTCATACGAACAAGCTGGCACTCGACAGATCCGCTTATGTTCCGAGAAATATCTGGGGGTTACGGTGATTACGGTCGGTTCATGCGTGGGGTAACTCTTGCGCTTGAATCTGGTATCAAGGTCGCCTTCAATCGTGTACTTCAAAAGGGGTACACAGATGATATCCCCGAACAGTTGTCGTTCATCGAGCGGTACAGAAGTCGACTCAAACTCTACACGCTCCTGTGGACACCACAGAGCGCATCCACATACGAGTCGTTCTATCAGGACTGGCGTCCCATTGTGCGAGCATTGGTATTGCCGCGCACGATTGAGATAGCCAGAGTGAGAAAACAGCTCGGCCGTGGCC
Source organism: uncultured Candidatus Saccharibacteria bacterium (assembly GCA_964648835.1). Classification (GTDB taxonomy): domain Bacteria; phylum Patescibacteriota; class Minisyncoccia; order Phycocordibacterales; family Zambryskibacteraceae; genus UBA5004. Next base: position 1,558 of record CAZYLR010000052.1, read on the forward strand.
GTCTCCGGTTTCATCTCGTTGGAGGTGGATCGGTCGAAGTAAAACTGGGTGATAACCTGGATCGTAGCGCACACCCCTGTGCATCGTGCTTGTTTAAGAAAGAGTGCGAGGAGGGATTCGGCGACTATGTTCGAGTTGATCCGCGTCTACACCTTTACTTCTGCTACATGCGCCGGGACTTGGGATTCCAAATTCCAGAATATTTTGGGAGACCGGAGGTATTGAAGCAGAAAATGCGAGAAGCACTCGGGAATGTAGACGTTGATGGTCTTCTTGCAACGGCCCCGTTGCGCCTAACCGTGACACCATTCTGTAACTTCAATTGCAGAGCACCGGGCGCAGAGCAGGGATGGTGCATGGAAGAACCAGGCGAGTTCATGTATCCAAAAATTCGGGCATCCCTACTAAAAAGGGAGTAGCTCAACGCCGCGTATCAAGCTTACAAGCTCACGCGGCGTTTTTCTTTGGTGGGTTTGAAAATGTAATTTCCGGCAAACGAACTATTGTTTCGGCAGGTATACCAAGCTCTTTTTCATATACGAGATCAATACTACCAAAGACTGCTTTTTCAAAATCAAAACCCAATTCGCTGGATATTTCTCGTACTATTTTCTCATTTGCCCCCTCAATCTCTACAAATGGATTCAGCCCGGGCCATGTATCAATTGTTGCTTCCACTCCGTCACGCACCCATACCTCACGCATATTTTCCTGAAACGCTTTTGCTGGAATATCGCATGCTTCAAAAAAAGATGTGGCAACATCAAAATCATTAACTATAAGCTCAACTTCGTAAGTGTCATTGATACCCGATCCACGAACCTCTTTAATAGTCATTGTTATTTTTTCGGATTCTTGCCGAACGCGTCCCCATTTATTGCGTCCTGGGGCTACACGAGAAAAGTCAAATGTTTTTCTACGCATCAAATACTCTGGAGTTTTTAACTCAAACCTCGTCTTTTTAAGTTTGTCTTGCGTAGAGTCTTTATTGACTGAGAGAAATGTTGCTTCAATTTCTTTTTTCATATTTTGTCATATATAACAACGGGTACTCATTAAAATATACACCCTATAATAGTACCACCGGTAACTCCATACAGAAAGTAGAGCCTTGGTTGGGGCCGGCGGAGTCGGACCAGACGCGGCCTTGGTGCGCTTCCACGACACCCTTGACGAACGAGAGGCCGAAGCCGGTTGAGTTTACATTAACCTTGAGCGAATCCTTGCCCCTGCCGCCTTTGGTGAAAAGTTTAGGTTTAAGTTCGTCCGAAATGCCCATGCCGGTGTCTTTGACCGCTAATAAAATTTTGTTATCCGTGCGCGAGAGATTGATGATGAGGCCACCTTTGAGCGTATAGCGGATAGAGTTATCTATTAAGTTTTTTACTGCTTGACCGAGCTGACTTGCATCACCTTTTATATTGTAGCCACCGTCTGCTACTCTTAAATCGAGCGAGAGACCTTTCTCTTTTGCCGCCTCGATTTCCTTCTCGATAACTTCGGTTACTAACTTTTTTAAATCCACAGATTGCATATTGTAGACGAAGGTCCCTTTTTCAATATTCGAGGCGATCAAGAAGTCTGTGACAAAGTCGACTCCTTCGGTGAGTGAGTTGAATCCCTCTTCGAGCATCGGTTGGGCGGCAAGAGAGACCGGGCCGTAAGACGGTTCGGAAAGCAACTCGGAAAAGATGTTTCTCGCTTTGGCCAAATAGCCTTTGATTTGATGGTTGATAATGTGGAGCAAATTCGCCTGCCCCTCGTTGGCTATTTCAAGTTCGCGGTTTAAATCCTCGACTTGTTTATATAGCCGGACTACCTCAAGATTTTGCTTGTATAGTTCTTCCGTGACTTTCTTATATTCCTCGCTGGAAATCGGGATGTTTGCGTTGCTATCCGCCATAGTTTTACTTCAGGCTTAAAGGCATTTCCGCAGGAGTAAGATTAGCCAGAAACGGCGCCGCGGCTTCTCTGCACACTTCGCGTGAAGCTCGCCCAAAGA
>CAZYLR010000053.1:0-3558 GCA_964648835.1 uncultured Candidatus Saccharibacteria bacterium
AAACCCATCGATAATGTATTTTTGTGATAACTTGAGTATGCCCGGGAGATTGCGGGTTAATGTCTAGAAAAGCCAGAAAATTCTCATCCTCGTACACTTTGCAAGAGGCGATCTCTCCTTTGACGATTTTACAAAATATACATTCCATACTAAATATTAATAACTTCTAGAGTCCACTAATCGACCTAACTGGTCAAAGAGTTCTATAGTCTCATAATCTTCGGCCCACATTTCCCAACCTTTGCCGAGAAATATCCGCCATGTTCGGCCAGAAAAATTCGGGTTGCTAGCGTGATTGGCGATACAAGAACCGTAATTGAAATGACTTTTGATAAACGCTACACAAGAGCTTGAAAGCAACTTACCGTCCACGCAATTGTAACAAATATCTTCCTCTCTATCTCGAGTATTGAATTCAGGTGTGCGACAAGGCGTCATTCTCTCTATGAATTTACGACATTCAGTATCGAGAGCACTCACTCCCGGCTCATCTGTTGGTCTGGGGCAATTGCGCGCAAGCGGCGGAGTGAAAGTGTATTCGGGCAAGTCTTCCAAGAAACCAGAGCAAATATTTTCTTTGAAACTCACGATTTTGTAGGGCAATTGAGAACCGATTAAGCCAGTAGTGATGACGGCTGTTTCACCGTCTTGAAGTATTACATTCTGAAATATGTTTGTACCCATAGGCGAGACGAAAGGCGCCGCTCGGCCGATCTTGGCGGTATCTGCTGGAAAGTACTTTAAACTGCCGCCGAGATCGTAAGCGCGCTTATCTTTAGCATTTTTCAATTGCCAGTTGGTAATGTCTACGGGCTCTCTCTCCCTATTATCTATGGTGATGTACTCTTCGTATGGCTGATAAGCATAGGATGCGTTGCCAGTGCCTAGAGAAATATTTAGCGCATGGGACGAGTCTGACGTGACGATATTTTCTCCACCGGAACCGTTATTTACTGAAGGATTAGAAGGATTGGTTGTAGAGTCGGAGTCTCCCATGAGCGTAACTATCATAATGACAATAAGAACAGCCAAAATCAGCACTCCCTCCATCATGCTGTTATCTTTCATAGTTCTATCTTAATACGCCTGTCCGCTAGTGCCAAGTGAGCCACGGCGGGCGTGCTAGAATAGTCCAATGCAGTATTTTCCGGAGCTATTCGAGGCCATGCTTAAACAGCGCGGTATCATGAGAGAGGAAGAGGAAGATTTTTTTAATCCTGACTACGAGAAGCTCTATGACCCTCTACTTCTACCGGACATGTCCAAGGCTCGCGACAGAGTGATAAAAGCGATCAAAGGCAATGAGCATATCGTCGTATTCTCCGATTACGACTGCGACGGCTTACCGGGCGCGGTGGTGCTCTCTGACTTCTTCGCGCGGATAGAATTTGAAAACATTTCTTTTTATATCCCGCATCGGCACGACGAAGGTTTTGGCCTCAATCGTGACGCGATCAAAGAAATCGCTGCGCGTGGTGCAGGGCTCATCATCACCGTCGATTGCGGTATTGCCGACACCAAAGAAGTGGCGTTTGCCAATAAGAAAGGTATTGACGTCATCATTACCGATCACCATAAACCGAACCCGATTCTGCCCAACGCCCACGCTATAGTCAATCAGAATAGGGATGACTCCGACTACCCATTTAAAGGATTGTGCGGTGCGGCAGTCGCGTTCAAACTGGTGCAGGCTATTGTTGCCCACGAGACTTTTGGCATTAAATCTGGCATGGAGAAGTGGTCTCTCGACATGGTAGCTATCGCCACTCTTTCAGACATGGTGCCACTCGTTGGCGAGAACAGAATTCTCACTCGTTTCGGGCTCTCGGTGTTGCGAAAGTCTCCTCGACCAGGACTCGCGGCGCTTTTCAAGAGAATGAATATTGATCAAAGGACAGTCTCGGAGGACGATGTCACTTTCATGATTACTCCGCGTATTAATGCTGCCTCGCGCATGGGAGTACCGGAAGATGCCTTCAAGCTCTTAAGGACAAAAGATTATGAGGAGGCGGAGAGACTTGCTCTCCACTTGGAGAAGATAAATAACGAACGCAAGGGAGTAGTGGCGAGTATTGTCAAAGAAGCGAAATCTCGGCTTGCCGGTCGCGAAATAATTGCCGATGTTGTCGTCATCGGTAATCCCGAGTGGCGACCAGCTCTTCTTGGTCTTGTCGCCAATTCTCTAGTTGAGGAATATGAGAGGCCGGCTTTTGTCTGGGGCAGGGGTGGGGACGGGACGCTGAAAGGTTCCTGTCGTTCGTATAACGGCTGTGATCTCTTTGCCCTAATGAGCACGACGAGTGACGCATTCGTGGAATTTGGCGGGCATACCGGAGCCGGCGGGTTCTCCGTTACCCTCGAAAGTCTTACTACTCTTGAGGAGCGATTGTCCAAAGCTCTACTAAGCTTGGAGGTCGGACTTCTAAGTGCCGATGATTTCCTGCTCGATATTAATATGAACGATATTGGAGAAAATCTTTGGAATCTAGTATCAAGTTTTGCGCCCTTCGGTATGGGAAACAAAAAACCAATTTTTAAAATTCCCAAAGCAGAAATAAAATCAGTAAAAAAATTCGGTAAAGAAGGCAATCATCTCGAGGTTACCTTCAATGGGGGAAACAAAGAAATAAAGGCCATTTCTTTTTTTACCGATCCTACTTCATACTCCACCCTTCTTACTCCCGGTACCCATATCTCTCTGCTCGCTAATCTCGAAAAATCCTACTTCCGCAACCGCCCAGAACTGCGCTTGAGAATTGTTGATATTATAAAATCATGATTACTATCTACACAGACGGGGCGTCAAGAGGTAACCCTGGGCCGGGGGGTTGGGGAGTGATAATGATTTATGATGACAAAGTAGTAGAACTTGGAGGTAGAGAAACACACACGACTAATAACAGAATGGAGCTTACAGCGGCAATCAAAGCTTTAGAATTTATAACAGACAGGGAGATCGTTGTTTACGCTGATTCGGAATACGTGACGAAGGGTATGACGGAATGGATTCATAAGTGGCAGAAGAAAGGCTGGAGGACAGCTAATCGCAAACCAGTACTTAACCAAGATTTATGGCAAAAGCTTCTCGAGGTTACAGAGGGCCGAGAAGTGGAGTGGAAATATGTAGCAGGGCATACTGGTGTACCTCTAAACGAACGCGCGGATGAGATAGCTACTAGTTTCGCTGATAATATTGTACCCGCTCTGTATCATGGGCCGAGAGACAAGTACAAATAGTTTACCCCGAGCACAGTCGAGGGGTATTTTCGTTTTTATCTTTGGTTTTGTCTCGGGCATTTTTGTTTCATCACTTGTTTTTGTTCCGCCCATTTTAAGCGCCCTTATTATTTTCCTAGGTCTAGTAATCTTTATAGTTGAGAGAGTTTGGAAAGAGAAAGTCGCTAAGGAAGTCTTGTTTCTCTCGCTCGTCTTCCTGTCATTTGGTCTTGGTGCTCTGCGTTACTCGATAAAAGATTTCCACGAACCACTCGTCCCTCTATTTACTGGTATTGTGGTGAGTGAACCAGAACAGAGGGAAAATACCACTCGTTTTGTTTT
>CAZYLR010000054.1:0-3480 GCA_964648835.1 uncultured Candidatus Saccharibacteria bacterium
GAGGAAAAGCGTCTTGATATTGGTCTCACGACCATTTTTGGCATTGGCCGCCCTCGGGCTAGAACCATCCTGGAAAAAGCCGGTGTGCCATTGGGAAAGAAACCAAAGGAAACAAGTATCGAAGAAGAAAATAGAATTCGCTCGGTTATTGAAAGTTTGACTCTCGAGGGTGATCTGAAAAGGGAAGTGGCGGGTAATATCAAAAGGCTCAAAGACATCAAGACTTATCGAGGCCTGCGTCATACGCGCAATCTTCCGGTGCATGGTCAGCGCACCAAGTCTAATGCTCGAACCAGACGAGGCGTAAGAAAGACTATGGGTACGGGACGCAAGGTAGCAGAGAAAAAATAGTTAGTAAATAGTATAAAGAAAATGGGAAAGAAAAAGATAGCCACAGCTCCGACGTCCGAAAATCCGGAAATAAATTCCAGAGTCGGAGTCCCGACCCAAGAGAGCGTCGGGATTGAAAAGAAGATAAGCGCCAAAAGGCGCGTTGACTCTGGTGTACTCTATGTTGAGTCTACCTACAACAATACCAAGTTAACGCTTACTGATGGTAAAAGCAATACTCTCGCATGGTCTTCAAGCGGTAGCCTTGGATTCAGAGGAGCTAAGAAAGGCACACCCTTTGCCGCCGCCAAGGTAGGCGAGGCCTTGGCGCTCAAAGCTCAAACTCTGGGTATCAAAGAGGTTAAGGTGATAGTCAAGGGCGTTGGTTCCGGTCGCGAGTCATCTATCAGAGGGTTTATTTCTAAAGGTATAAATTTGACCACTATCCAAGATAAGACTGCGGTGCCTCACAACGGCCCGAAACCGCCTAAGCCAAGGAGAACTTAAAAGCATGAGAATAGGACCTAAATATAAAATAGCAAGACGCTTAGGTGCCCCAGTCTTCGAAAAAACTCAGACTCCGAAGTACGCGCTTTCACTTGCTCGCAAGGAGAGAAGCGACAATAGAGGTCGAAGAAAGCCGAAAAGTGAGTTTGGTCGTGAACTTATAGAAAAGCAGAAAGCTCGCTTCAGCTATGGTATCGGTGAAAAACAATTCAGAAATTATGTCACCAAGGCACTTCATTCTCCCGACCCCGTCCAGAGACTCTTCAGCATTCTTGAGAGTCGGCTCGACAATGTTCTCTATCGAGCCGGATTGGCTAAAACGCGCGCCCAAGCTCGTCAGGCTGCAAATCACGGGCACATTATGATTAATAACGCTCGCGTGACGATACCATCAATACTTCTCTCGGAGGGAGATGTTGTCAGTTTGCGTGCCGGCTCTGCCTCGAGTCCTCTCTTCGGAGAGGTGGCAGAAAGAATGAAAACTGTGGCTATGCCAGCATGGCTCAAGGTTGACCCAGCCAATAGGTCTGTAACTGTCGAGGCACAGCCGGTCTATGTGGAGCGAGAGAATATCTTCGATCTTGGAGTAGTGATTGAATTCTATAACAGATAGTGTTATAATTAAAACTTAATTTTTTTATATTTTATGGCTGACTACACAATACTTCTGCCTTCTAAACCAAAGGTAATTTCTGAAGAAGGGGAGAGCGGGGTCTTCGAGATTGAAGGCCTTTACCCCGGCTACGGCCACACTCTTGGTAACAGTCTTCGCCGCATCATTCTCTCATCTCTACCGGGAGTGGCTATTACTTCAGTCAAGATTCTAGGCGTCAGCCACGAGTTCTCCGTTCTGGAAGGAGTAAAAGAAGATATTGTCACCATGCTTCTCAATCTTAAAAAGATTCGCATGCGTTTCGCTACCGACGAACCCCAAACTCTTTATCTCAAAGTTAAAGGGGAAAAGGTGGTTCGAGCCTCTGACTTGGAAGTACCCGGTCAGGTAGAAATTCTCACCCCGGATGAGGTTATCGTCACCGTTGTAGGCAAAAATACGGTACTCGACATGGAAATCAAGGCAGAAAAAGGTCTGGGCTTTATGCCTAAGGAAATGATTGAGAAATCCCGTGTAGATATCGGCACCATTGCCCTTGATGGCATCTTTACTCCCATTCGTCGCGCGAGCTACGAGGTTGAGAACATGCGGGTCGGAGATAGAACTGATTTCAATAAGTTGAGAATGTCTATCGAAACTGACGGCACGGTCTCTCCTTCTTTGGCTCTCTCTTCCGCTATTGAGATTATGATAAATCAACTCAAGGCCATTGTTGGTTTCAGAGAAGATGAACCGGTGGCTGAGCAGATGAGTGTTCGAGAAGACCGAGATTCGGTTGCCAAGTCGGCGGTTGACTCTGAAATACTTAAAACACGCGTGGAATCTCTGGACATTTCTCCCCGCGCCCGAAGTGCCCTTTCTCTTGCCAACATCCGTACTGTCGGTGGCCTAGCCCGCAAGAAGGAGAAAGACCTGCTTGAAATTGCCGGTCTTGGACGAAAGGGCATTCAGGAGATTAAGAAAGCGCTTGGAGAGTTCGGTATTACATTGAAGTAAATTGAGAGAACATGCGACATCATAACTCCAATAGAAAATTCGGTCGTGAAAGAAACCAGAGAGTGGCTCTCTTAAAATCGCTTGCATATTCGCTTACTCTTAAGGGCAAAATCAAAACTACAGAGCCCAAGGCAAAATCACTACGACCATATATGGAGAAGCTCGTCACTTTGGGTAAAAAACAGACTCTTGCTTCTCGCCGTATTCTCGAGAGTCGAGTTGGTCGCCAAGCCGCCAAAAAAATTGCGGGGAAACTTTCGGTGACGTACAAAGATAGGGCTGGGGGCTACACTCGGATTACCAAGATAGGTCCACGGATAGCGGACGCAAGCCCTATGGCTATCATAGAATTTGTATGATGAACAAATATATTATCGATGCAAAGGATAGAGTACCAGGACGAGTAGCTACGGAGGTGGCTGTGCTTTTAATGGGTAAGAATCGAACAGATTTTGCCAGGAATCGCATTCCAGACGTTCTGGTGGAAGTAGTTTCTTGCTCTCAAATGTCGCTTAGTGCTAAAAAATTAAGAGATAAAATGTATTCGAGCCATTCCGGTTTCCCTGGTAGTCTCAAAAGACGATCGCAAGATTATGTGGTTAAGACCAAGGGGCACCAAGAAGTGCTTCGCCGAGCTGTCTATGGTATGCTTCCGAAAAATAAATTACGCGCCCAGATGATGAAGAATTTGAAGATAAAATGATTGAAAAAAAGGAAAAATACATAGAAACGGTAGGCAGGAGGAAAACCTCCGTAGCTCGGGTGCGCCTTACTCCCGCCTCTAAGACCTCTATTTCTATCAATGACAAAGAATTTGAGAAATATTTCTCCACCCCTACGCTTCAAAAGACTGTTCTTTCTATCTTTAATGATACTGAAGAGAAGTTTATCGTAACGGCCAAACTTAATGGCGGCGGTATTTCATCGCAGGCCGAAGCGCTGCGGCATGGTTTAGCGAGAGCCTTAGTTTCTCACGAGCCTGGTTTACGCACCAAGCTCAAAGTTAAAGGATTTCTCAAGCGCGATCCTCGCGC
>CAZYLR010000055.1:0-3371 GCA_964648835.1 uncultured Candidatus Saccharibacteria bacterium
TCTCGCGAGTACATTTTCAACGTCGTCTCATCGTCTAGAACTTCGCCTTTTAAAAATTTTTTAATTTCTTCTGCTAACTTCATAATCTATTAAACAACTTCAATTTGTCACGAACAACCTTTTTCATTTCTGCCACCCCTTCGGCCAAGAATTTATAAGGCGCTATCTCGCCAGACTTTAGTCCCGCTTCCACGCCAGCTTTGTAAGCCACCCTGATTTCTGTATTTATATGAACTATTCTTATGCCTGCATCGATAGCAGAGAGGATATCTTCATCACTATTACCGGATGCTCCGTGGAGAACTAGAGGTACATTGACCACACCGGCAATTGCCTTTATGCGCTCTATATTCAAGTTGGGTTCTCCCCCTTTCACTATTCCGTGGATATTTCCGACTGAAGGGGCAAAAAGGTCTATACCAGTTTCCTCGACAAACTTCCGCGCGTCCTCCGGCTTGGTTTGTGTTTCTTCTGACACCCCTTCCGGGATACTTTCTAAAACTTTTGAAGACTGACCTATGAATCCAAGCTCCGCTTCTACCAAGACCCTGCTTCCTTTAGATTTTGCGTATGCTACACACTCCTTGGTCATTGAGATATTTTCTTCGAAAGATTTTGTTGCGCTGTCTATTATCACAGCATCAAATCCAGCATCTACTGCTGCTTTTACTTTCTCCACGGAGTAGGTATGGTCTGCGTTTAGAAAAACTGGCAATCCCTTCTCCCTTTCTGTCTGAATCAAGGCTGCAACTTCTTGGATACCGATAAAATCTCTTTCTCCTTCCGAAACTCCGATGATTACTGGCACCCCAAGCACTGCAGCCGACTCAACCACCGCCTTGAATCCTTCCGAATCGGAGATATTGAAATGTCCTATGGCAACTTGTTTCTTCTCCGCCCACGCCAAATACTCTTTTAAAGTCTTCATTCCCATAATTCTATCATGATATACTTTTTGTATGCATGAATTTATAGCCATAGGCGAAACCACTATTGACGCGTTCATAAAGCTTGAGAACGCGAGTATTAATTGCGAGGTAGACAACAAGAATTGCAAGCTCTGTCTTCCTTTTGCAGCCAAAGTACCTTATGAGTTCGTAGTCGAGGTACCGGCTGTCGGTAATGCAGGTAATGCTGCCGTGGCTGCTAGCCACCTAGGTTTGAAGTCTGCTCTTGTCGCCAATGTTGGCAAGGACAGTGATGGAGAGAAATGCTTGCGTGCTTTGGAAGTCGATGGAGTCTCGACTGAATATATCGGTATTCAAGAGAGCGAGAAAACTAATTATCACTATGTGCTCTGGTATGAGGATGACAGGACCATTCTCCAAAAACACAGTAAATTTAAATACAAGCTGCCTGATATTGGTGAGCCGAATTGGACATATCTCACTTCGCTAGGTAAAGATTCAGACCAGTACCACGGAGAGATTACAGAATATTTAAAAAGTTTTCCCAGCATTCAACTTGCCTTTCAACCTGGTATTTTCCAGATTAGCCTCGGCAAGGATAAACTTCAAGACATATATCGGAGGTCGAATATATTCTTTTGTAATATTGGAGAAGCCGAAAAAATTCTCGGCCTGAATACCTTGGGGATAGAGGAGCTACTGAAACGCATGCAGGCACTTGGGCCTAAAATTATGGTTATAACAGATGGGCCAAAGGGGGCGCATGCTTTTGATGGCAAGAACTTCTGGTTTCAGCCGCCCTATCCGGATCCAAAGCCTCCCTTTGAGCGTACCGGGGCCGGTGATGCCTTCTCTTCCACTACCGTAGCAGCCTTAGCGCTTGGTAACGACCTTCCTACAGCCCTTTCGTGGGGCGCTATTAACTCTATGTCAGTAGTCCAGCAAATCGGCGCGCAAAAAGGCCTCCTCACTCGTCCGCAAATTGAAAAATATCTCGAAGACGCTCCTCCTGATTTCAGAGCCAAGCAATTAAAATAGCTCTATGGAACTTTCGATATTTTTCTTCCTTTTATACATAGCAGTTGTTGTAGTTATCGGTATCGTTTCCTCTAGAAAAGAAACGGAGGATGATTTCATGATCGCGGAGCGCAAGGTACACGGTATTCAAGTTGCCGCCACAATGAGTGCCAGCTCATTTGATGGAGCGACTCTGGCAATTTACCTTGCTTATGTTTATCAATATGGTTTTTCTGCTATCTGGCTTTTTATTGGTATAGCCATCGGTTTTATTTTTGTGAGAAAGTACGCTTGGAGGATAAAACAAAGGGCAGATGAACTAAAAGTGTATTCCATGCCGGAGTACTTTTTCAGGGTTCTCGGAAAGAAAAATGGTTTGATGTTTTCGTTATTTATTGTAATCCAATTTTTCTTGTTACTCACAGTAAATTTCATAATTAGTGGCAAAGTTTTAGCTGCTATTTTTCCCATTCCCTATTATCTCGCCGTCTTAATCGGTGGTTTGATAATATTAACCTACCTTTTATTGGCTGGCTTCAAGGCTGTTGTACGCACGGATTTTTTCCAAATGGTAATTATGTTTATCATGACGCTATCCGTTGGAATCTTTCTTTTTGGTAAGACTGAGATTCCAGTTGCTGAATTTAATCTCGGTACGCTGGGAGTTGGAAACATACTCGGTTTTCTCATTCTTGCCGGTGTGGGGATTATGGCCACCCCCGATTTGTGGCAGAGAATCTTTGCCACAAAGGATGAAAAGAACCTCAGGCGAGGGTTAAACTACTCAGCGGTTTTACTACTGATCTTGGGCGTTGTTATTAGTATTGTTGGTCTTGCTACCAAACAATTTTTTCCGAGCATTGCACCAGAAGATGCTCTAGTCACTGGATTTTCGCATTTACTTCCCTTTGGATTCAAAGAGTTTGGCATGGTCCTACTCTATGCAGTAGCACTATCGTCATCAGACACAGCTACCTTTGTAATCTCTTCGATTTTTACTCGTGACCTTAAAAACTATTTCAAAAAGTATAGCGAAGAGTCAATGAAAAAACTTACCCGTTTTTTCATGATTATATTTATTGTCTTAGCTATGCTCATTGGTATTTTCTATCAAAATATCATGGCACTAGGCTTTTCCCTTGCGGGTTTAGGTCTGGCATTATTCCCAGTAATCTTTGGGTCGTTCTATTGGAAATTGAAGCAACGAGCGGTCTTTTGGAGTTTGGTGCTTGGCTTTCTAAGCGTTCTAACCTTGTTTGTCACCAATCAACTCAATCCTCAAAATGCTGTTCTTCCGTTGCCAGTAGTCTTAATTTCTTTATTTATTTTTCAAAAACTATTTAAAGCTGAGCAACACTAAGGTGTAAGAATAATTAGATAAAAGACCGTAATGATTGATCATTAATCACGTCAGAGACTTTATCCCCAGCCTACCTCGCCATGACT
>CAZYLR010000056.1:0-3275 GCA_964648835.1 uncultured Candidatus Saccharibacteria bacterium
GCAGATTTTTTATTTCGATATGTCTGCGAGAAAAGTACTTTGAAAGCAAGAGCACAATCACCAGTTTGGCTGGGTCGGAAGGTTGGAAAGCGAAAGCCCCAAATCGAAACCAGCTCTGCGCACCTCTTATAGCTTCACTTGCCAAAAACAGGACGATAAGTACCGAAAGAGTGACGGCGAAAATGGGCACAAGTACTTTAGTTCTGCGCAGAAATCGCCAATCTAGGGTGGTGGCGGCCAAGAACACCAAGACCGAGACAAGAAGCCAAATACTTTGGCGAAAGAAAAAGTAATTTTCGCCAGTAAATGAGTTCATGGTTACCAGCCCGGCAAGAGAGATCAGGATTGCCGGCAAAAACATGTACCAGTCGACATGCATTCTGTCTCTAAACTCGGGTTTAGATTCGGTCATCGGAGAAAACTTTTGTCCGGAAGAATCCGCGTATAAATATCTATCACAGCTGGACTCTTTTTGCAGATTTTGGTTGCAATCTTATTATAAATGCTGCTGAGATCTTTCGTCGAAGGAGCGAAGTACGTTTCGGCCGTAGTACTTGCGAGCATCTTCAAAAGATTCATGTCTACATCCTTGCCAAGACCGATAGTGTAGACACTGATGTCATCCTGTCGGGCGAGCTCTGCAGATTCTAAGGCGTAAGTTTCAGGATAATTCCCTATCCCAACCCTTACGGGTTCGGTTGGCACTCCGTCTGTAAGAAGTACCAGAGCCTTATCAGCGTTTTCGCGATGCCGAGTCGAATTCAATTCTTCCCTGGCGGCTAGAATACCTGCTCCAATGTTTGTATTCTGCAGACTGGTTGTGGCGATTGAAATATTGTTAATAGCGAGACGGATAGTCTCGAGGTCAACGCCTAGTGCGGCATCAACCGGTTTACTTGCTTCATTGGCAAAAGATATCAGAGAATAGAGATCATTTTCCCCCAGCTGGTCGATAAAATAACGCGCGGTGTTTTTCACATCGGTTAGGGGTTGTAGGGGATTCGTTCCCAGATAGGCCATACTGCCAGAACGATCAATAACCAAAGCGACATCTACGGGGTAGCCGCAGATATCTTCCTTAATTTTAAAAGGCTCTGACCAATTAAAGACAATTGGCGATGAGCCTCCTCCAGCAAGATTTTCCACAAAAGTTTTTGAAGCGGCTATGAGATTGCCGTCCTCTCCTGAGACAAGCGCTGTAAGTTCAATGTTGGAAACTTGGTTTAGTGAATTATTTACGAGAATGGCACTAACTCTCGGTTCACTATCTTCTCTAGTGAGAACGACATTCCGAGATATTATGTCTTTAACCACTTGAGTATTCTTCTGCCAGACAAATGTGTCTCGATGCCACTCCAGTGTCGCTCGGACAGGTCGCCACTCTCCCATATCTATAGGACCCTCCAAGATAATAAAGGTGCCATTGTTGGGTACGAAAGCCTCTGACTCTATGCTACGCACAGGTGTGAGAGATGACTCCCCAAAGAGTTTAAGAGTATAGCGAGCACGAAGAATCTCAGCTGTGACATTGGGGTTTTCGACTATAGCCACTACCTCGTAGATACCCGGCCTTAACTCAAGTACTCGCAGATCACCCTTGGAGATAAGCGGTAACGATTGGACAGTACAGAGAAGCTGGCATGACCCACCACAGTCGATGCCGGTCTCATCGCCATTTTGCTTGAGGTCATTACAGGTCGGTGTTTGATAGAACAAGAAAAAAACTGGTAACCCAATCAGTATGGCGAGAGTTAAAACAACAATAGAGAAGATAACCCTTTTGCGTTGAACAGACCATTGATTCATCCCGTAGTAGAAAAAGGCATTATTTGATAATGCTGCTCCGCAGCGATGCCTTTTTTCACTACGGGATTCATAAGATATAGTGTATCAAATACTTTGTTCTGGCGGCTACCTACTTTCCCTTTGCAAGTATCATCGGCACTACAGAGCTTAACTTCCGTGTTCGGAATGAGAACGGGTGTGACCTCTGCGTCGAGCCACCAAAACAAAAAATTCGATTAGTTAAAATCCCATCATAGCGGGATAAATTGATTTCATTTAGCAGGACACCACGTAAAATCGCCTTGCGATCACGTGGTAGCCGCGTGGCACACTTTGTGTGCTTTACGCGGCAGAGTTTTATTAGTTGTGATTTCTATGTTTCCTAATAGAATTCGAGCAATTAGTACGCCTCGGCTCAACACCTTACGGTGCTTACACCTAGCGCCTATCAACCTAGTCATCTCCTAGGGCTCTCTCATCCCGTTTGACGGGACAACGATTCCTAATCTTGGGGTTGGCTTCATTCTTAGATGCTTTCAGAATTTATCCGTTCCCGACTTAGCTACCCTGCGGTGCCCTTGGCAGGACAGCAGGCACACCAGAGGTCGGTTCAACTCGGTCCTCTCGTCGCGTATTTCCCCTATCACTAGGAGTGCAGACTATATCTTCATCCGTTTTACCTTGCGGCAAACGAGGATGTTGGCGTATTACCTGTACGAACTGTCGCTTTTAAAGAAGCGATTCCTTTCTGTACAAGTCCGTCATTTGATTTGAGTCAAATGAACAAGTCGTTACGGGGTCAAACCTAATTGAGTTAACAATTCTTCTTTTGTCTTCTTTTTCTTAGTAATATAATTTTCATTTTGTATCACCAAGATTAGATCGACAAGTCTCTTTAGTTGTTGTTTAGACAACTTTGAGAACTTGGTACTAGAGAGAATCTCGCAAGCACAGATAAGTGCTTTACTTTGAATCTTTTTGAATCGAATGTAAGGAACAAGAGCTTTAAGGATAGTGGCTACTCGTTTGTAACCATTTACCCTCAATTCACTCATCCCGTCATTTCTTTTCGAAACGTATCCGATATCAAATCTCTCTTGTATCCAGTACAGCGTCTTTTCGTGTCGGGTATCTTGATAAAAACAGATAGTTGGCATGAATCGTAAACCGATTCTGCCATCCAAACGCTTCTTTATCTGAAGCATCAGACTTCCATCACCATCAAGAAACCCTGCGATATACGCTAACTCAACATTAGTTTGACTTCCCACGGTATTGTCTTGTGTCTTTCTGGTCCTCAAGTAAGTTTACACTTACCATTGTACCACTATCTACGGACTAGGCTGATAGTGGTTATCAACAGACCAAACAACCCCAAGATTTCACCGTTATAGCCACTTTGTCATCACAGATTACTCTGTGAAGTAGCAAAATTTACTAGAGTCAAATCCCCTCAAGAATCGAACGCCTGCAGTAGATAGGAGTCCAAC
>CAZYLR010000057.1:0-1154 GCA_964648835.1 uncultured Candidatus Saccharibacteria bacterium
ACGCTCCGTATCATTGCAGGCGGCGGGCATGACATCGCTAATACTCACACCGATGAGCTGGTTTCAGTCATCGTTAACCTGACCTAGGGAGGGTAAAGTGCAAATAAGCATCGAGACCATCCGAGCCATCTGGGAAGCAGAGGTTCATAATGTCGTTGTGCTCATTTAAGAGTTTCGATACCTGGCAAAGTGCCAGTAGCCAAGAAGTCAAGCATGGCGCCACCACCAGTTGAGACAAAAGAGAATTTGTTTAAAAGATTCAACCCTTTTATGGCAGCAATAGTGTGTCCTCCTCCAATGATAGACTCCGAGCCCGACTCCGAGATTATTTTAGCCAAAGCAAGCGTGGCCACGCTGTAGCCATTTTCATAACTTCCCAAGGGACCGTTCCATAGCACAAGCCTTGAGGCAGAAACCAGAGGCTTCAGATTCTCAATTGTCCTCGGGCCAGCATCTAGAATCTTGCCCCCTTTGATGATAGTATCCTCCGGCAAAATAATCTTGCCAGTTTTCAAGAGTTCTTTGAGTCCAAAGTCTCCTAGAGACACCAGCGAGTTGCCGATATCAACTCCTTGCTCTTTGAAAAAATTGTTGGCCAAAGCGCCTCCGACAAAAATGTGGTCAGCGATATGAATAAATTTTTTCAGAAGCGGTAATTTAGTATCAAATTTAGCCCCCCCGAGAATAAAAAGAAAGGGTTTCTTGGGATAGAAAGCTTTGGAAAGCTCTTTGATCTCGAGAGCGAACTGCAGACCGATAAAACTCGGTAGAAGTCTGGGCAACCCCACTATGGAAGCATGCTCTCTGTGTGAGACAGAGAAAGCTTCGTTTACATAAATATCAGCTTTAGAGGCCAACTCTTTAGCAAATTCTTCCGAATTGCGTTCTTCCCCAGGATTATCTCGTAAGTTTCCCAGAAGTTTCATTCCTTCCGGCACATACAACTTAAGCGGTTCAGCAGAAGTGCCTTTTGGTTCTAGATGAGTAGCGATAACCACTTTCGCCCCAGCGTTTTTTAGATATTCGAGCGTCGGTAGAGATTTTTTGATACGAAAATCATCAACCACCTTGCCACTTTCTATTGGCGCATTCCAATCTACCCTCACGAACACCTTCTTATTTTTCACATCCCCTGCCTCAAGAATAGATTTCAT
>CAZYLR010000057.1:1254-3226 GCA_964648835.1 uncultured Candidatus Saccharibacteria bacterium
TTCATTTTTTAATAAGTGATTCCGCTATGTTCCGGAAACTTTTAGCATTAAGAGAAACGTGTCCGACGAGATACCCTCTGATGCCTGTCTCGCCAAAGAGCGCGCCGGCATTAGCTGGCTCAACAGAGCCACCGTATAGAATAGGAATATGATCAGCATTCGCGCGACCGAACATATCGGTTAGAACCTTTTTGATAAATATCACTGACTGCGAGAGATCGGCGAGCGCTATGGCATCTCTAGCGTGTTTGCCTATAGCCCAGACGGGCTCATAAGCAATCACTAATTTAGAGACATCGGTTTTCCGATTCAGGCCGGCAAGCGAGGATTTGAGCTCGTCACGTAGAAATTCGAAGTGTTCGCCATCCTGGTCTCGAGATATCTCGCCGATACAAACAAGAGGTGTAATACCGGAACGGAGAGCGATTTTCACTTTCTTGGAAACCACCTCGGAAGTCTCGCCAAGCGCGCGACATTCGCTATGGCCAATGATGGCAAGCCGAACTCCAAAACTTTTCAAGATATCTGGAGTCACCTGTCCAGTATAATTTCCCGGAGGAAGAGAGGAGATGTTTTGAGACGCTAATCGCCCAAAACTGCCGAGACGCTCTGAAGCCGATTCAAAATAGGTGAATGGTGGCGCAACAAAAAAAGAAAGTTTCTTATAGAGTTTGGCGCTTTGGGCAATCTGCCTGAGAAGTGCCTTCGCTTCCGAAAGCGAGCCGGGATGATTCTTCCAGTTCGCTACTAAAATAGGCTTGGCCATGGCACTCTCATACTACTCTATTTCCTTCCAACTCAAAATTTCATATCCTCCGCCGGGGCCGCTGGAAAAATTACTGTTGGCCAGCCCGGATTCATAGGTGACGGTCGCGCTGTTATTAATCTCGAGCTTGTAAGCCGTGATTTCTTTAAGCGCCGCGCTATTGCTGATTTCAATCTGGCCTTCGCCAGCATAAAGAATTGCGGCCGCGGAGCTGTTAGAGGTTTTAATCGCGTCTGACCCTGTTCCTTCTTTCTGCGATAAAAGCATGATGTAGCTACCGAGAGAGCCTGAACCCAAGACTTGGGCGGAATTGGCAATCTCAATGTAGCCCGTAGTCGCGCTTTCATCAATGCCAGCTATGATTACGCCGCTTGAGCCGCCGTAGCTCGGATCTAATCTTAATATGGCGCTGTTACTAAGTCTGATCTCGCCCGTAATCCAAAGGGTGCCAGTAACCACTATTTCAGCTGTGTTACTTAGGATTAAATCACCGTTGATTTTTTTAGGACCCAGGTTTCTAGTCCCACTACTATAAATTTGATCGCCCACTACTCCACCCACTTCCGCTTCCGATTCCCAGACGTCAATTTGAGCTTCCGAGATTGGTAGAGGCAAAATAGTCGCGGGCACGAAAACGTCAGGATTGGGAGTGGTTATGGCTCCGATTACAGTGCAGCTTGATCTTGTATCATACTTGGCTGTGCCCCCAATGGTGCAGCTGGAAATAGAGTCAGCCACGACATTACCGGTAACAGTCGTATTTTGAAGCACGGCATGAGTTGCCTTACCCCCGACAGTTGAGATCCCTCGTATGGTGTGAGACCATGCATCGCCGTCGATGTCCATACCATCAATGATACCGGTTGGTCCGGAAGCTATCGCTGTGCCTTGGATTCTGGCTGAATTGGTACCTATAATATTCCCGTTTGAATAAGCGTTGCCAATGACTTTAGACGAATTACTCATCTCCAACCCACCCTGTCCGATTTGAACCCCGTAATGAAAAGCAATACCTGTTCCGAGTATCAGATTGACTTTAACCTTGCGAACAGTTTCCTTAACCTCTCCGGTGGCCACGATTTGTTTGCCTTCGGCAGTATCAGTAGTAACTGTGGTAACTGTACTTCCGTTCAGACTTAGGACTTCATTTGCTTCTACAGGTTTACCGGTTTGCAATCTATAAACCACATCCTCCACGCTCGCTTC
>CAZYLR010000058.1:0-3206 GCA_964648835.1 uncultured Candidatus Saccharibacteria bacterium
ATGCGATCCATTTTAGCGATACGCCTCTTGTATTTCTCTTTGTCCTTAAACGGAGTATTAAGCCATTCTTTGACGGCTTCTTTCATCTCTTCTTCGGTGATGAATCTTGCTCCAAGTGAAAGCATGTTGGCATCATTGTCTGCCCGGGAAATCTTTATTATTGACTCATGCTCCTCTCTCACCACAGATTGTCTCTGGCCATAATAAATCGTAGCTCGGACATTTCTGAACTTGTTTGCCGCCATGCCTTCTCCCTGTCCAGAACCGCCCAAGATAATTCCTCTAACTTCGTTTGGATGCATAGAAACCTCGCGAGCAACTGGAATGATAAAGTCCGGATAATCGTCTTCTTCGTTGTATTCAAATGCGCCCTTATCCTCGACTTCATGGCCGAGTTCTTTAAGGTAAGGGATGAGTTTTTCTTTGAGACCGAACCCAGCATGATCCGACCCTACGAAAATTTTCATATTATTTGTGGTGAGTTTATCGAATTACTTGATATGCGAACCAAACTTAATAACGTGATCTAAGAGGGTGTAGCAATATCCTACTTCGTTGTCGTACCAAGCGAGAACTTTCACCAAGTTGCCGCCGACTACGCGAGTGAAGTTAAGGTCGGCAATAGAACCATAGGGACTGCCAAGGATATCGGAGGAAACAAGTTCTTCTTCCGTCACGGTAAAAATTCCCTTCCACCTTTCCTCGAGAGATGCTTTTTTCAAAATATTATTCACTTCATCTACGGTAGTTTCTCTTTTCGCTACAAAGGTGACATCTACAATAGAGCCTGCGACTACCGGTACCCGCATAGATATACCGTCAAATAGCCCATGGAGTTTTGTAAATGCTTCAGTCACGGCGATGGCGGCTCCTGTCGAAGATGGCACGATATTTTGCGCCGCCGCCCTTCCTTCTCTAAACCCTCTTTTAGAAGGACCGTCTACTAACGACTGCGAAGCAGTATACCCGTGTACAGTATTCAAAACTGCTTTCTCAATACCTATCGTTTCATCAAGAATCGCGATTAAGGGACTGCCAGCATTAGTGGTGCAAGATGCGTTTGAAGTAATCAGGCAAGTAGAAAGTTTTTCCTCATTTACACCCATGAGCACTGTTCCTCCTTCAATACCATCGACCGGTTTGTCCTTCATGGGAGCAGTTACTACCACCCTTTTAGCCCCGGCATCAAGATGCGCTTTTGAACCGGCATAGCTTGCAAAAAATCCCGTGGATTCAATAACCACGTCTATATCAAGTTCTTTCCAAGGTAACTTACTTGGATCCTTCTCCTGTAAAAACTTGGTATCTAACTTCCCTTCCCATTTACCGTACACGCTGTCATGTTTGAATAGATAATCAAGATTTTCTTTATCGCCTAAATCATTAATAGCAACCACCTCGATTTCCGGCCGTTTGCATGCTAATTTATAAAACGCCCTGCCGATTCTCCCGGCTCCATTTATTGCTACTCGTATTGCCATGATAATTTATGGTGAGCTAGTCGAACCATTGTACCACAGCGTTTATGTCAATATGGTACTGATTAGTATACCCAGCCGGAAGCTCTAAAACGTATTTGACCGACTGATTGGGATAGAAAATTTGGGGAAAAGTCTCTGGCGTTACCTCTTTTTCAATATCAACAACGCGGAATTTTTCATCAATCCAGACGATATCGATGGCAAAGCGCATGTCTTTCATCCAAAATCCGTCTTGGACGGGATTGTCAAATACAAAAAGCATGCCCATACCCTCTGGTAGGGTTTTTCTGTTCGATAAACCCATCGTACGTGTCTCTGGGGTATCGACAACCTCCACTTCTATACTCGTTTCATTTATCTTTATGATTTTTTTCTCATTCTCTTTGACTAAGGTTCGATCGAAAAACAAAAAGACCGACCCGCCTATGATGGCTAACCCTAAAATGAGAAAAAAGAAATTTTTCATCTGCCCATTGTAACAAAAAAGCCCCTAAAGGGGCTTTTTTGTCTTTCTACATAGGTCGACGATCGCGAGGAGCGCGAGGCTCTAGCGGGCGAGCAACATTGACGGTCAACTTTCTTCCTTCGAAGTCTTGACCATTGTACATGTTGATAGCTGCTTGAGCTTCATCATCATTTGACATCTCGACGAATCCGAAACCTTTGCTTCTGCCGGTCATGCGATCAATAATAATTGATGCAGAGGAGACAGCTCCCGCCTTCGCGAACAAGTCGCTCAATGCGGCTTCTGTCGTAGTATAAGGAATACCACCGACGTATAGCTTTGTTGCCATTTAACTTTAACTTAACTTCCAGCCTTTTGGTAAATCATGTAAGCGCTGG
This sequence comes from uncultured Candidatus Saccharibacteria bacterium, assembly GCA_964648835.1. Taxonomy (GTDB): domain Bacteria; phylum Patescibacteriota; class Minisyncoccia; order Phycocordibacterales; family Zambryskibacteraceae; genus UBA5004. The sequence continues at coordinate 2,325 of CAZYLR010000058.1, forward strand.
ACCTATCTCATTGGAATACTCCAGAACGAGACCTGCCCGCCACCGCTATATGTAGCGGGCGGGACCTTACATGCTCTCATTATAGTCGATATCTAAAACTTTGTCAAAGAAAACGGCGGCGGGGGTCTGTGGTTGAGACCTGATCCGCCGCCTTCGTGAGCGCGCTCCTCGAGCGGCTCTAGCCTGATTAGACAGGCCACTTGGTCCTGCGAGAGGTGGGAGGTCGCGCGGACGACAACTTTCAACGTAACTGCCGCCGCGCGACTACAACGAGCCGGGTGGAGTGTCGTCCATCGACGCCTCCATGATGAAGTTCACTGCAGTACGCGGGCAGCGCTCGCGCGGTTGCCGCCGGACTTCCCGCCGTTGTCGGATCAGCCGCCCTTCTTCACCCCGGCCCTGGTCGAAATCGCCGTGATGGACGCCATCCCCGTCGGGCGGCCACGCGTGGCCGCAGTGATGTGCCTCATGGGGTTGCCCCTTTCCTGGCACGCGGTTTCGCTTCGAACGGTTACCGCCTCGTTTTTTGGATCACCTCCTCTCGAAAAGAGCCTCTGTAGGAACTATAACAGAACTACTTCTATATGTCGAAAGAGTTATCCACAAGGCCAAAGCTTGTCGTTTATTCTTTTTTAAACCAATTCTTCAATTTTTCCCAAAATAAAACTCTGACTCCTAATATTTCCAAACCTACTACTAAAAGAAATCCTACCGGTGTCAATGGAGTAATGATGGAAATCAGACCGATAACGACCAGAATGACACCAGTAACTTTTCTAATTTTTGGATTTTCAGTCCAAATTTTTTTAAGCGATTCTCTTATTTTCAAGTTTCTCAAAGATTAACAGTCACTCGCAAGAAGGTGGCAGGTATTGAAGTGCC
>CAZYLR010000059.1:0-3164 GCA_964648835.1 uncultured Candidatus Saccharibacteria bacterium
GGTGTTGGAAATGGGACAGTACTTGTCTACGTTTCAACTTTTCGATTCAAAATAAGACAAATGGAAGATAGGGAAATTGAAGTACCGGCGTGGTATGTTGACAGTAATAATGTAGATATTTTACTCGGGCAAGAAGCTTTCTTTGAAATGTTTAAGATTAAGTTCGAAAAAGATCACGATACTTTTGAAGTTACTCCTGTTAGAAAATAAAATATTCAAACAAGTTTATCGTCAATCGTCGAAAAGTAGGGAAGAGGTAGTTTTGCCACGGGTTCGTAAGATTAAAATCCTTTTATAAAACAGAGACCGCCCGAACAGGAGCGGTCCTGTTGGGCGGGGAATCTAATGAACTAGGTACTGTAGATGTAGAGGAGCCAGTTCCAGAAAGCTCGTACCCAACGGAAGGGCGAAAGCCAGACGTACCGTGGCTCGGGTGGTGAGTAGGACCACATCCCTTCTTCCCAAAGCAGGTCGGGGTAATCAGGATGTCGATGTGTCATTGTCGACCCTCCTCTCGTAGGTGTGACGTTCCATCTATAGATTATAGGCTTTGATATAGGTTGTCGAGGGCGCGTAAAGTTTCGCCTTGCGCACCACCTTCTTGTGTCACTTGGACACGCCGTGTCCAAGTTGGGATATTAGATATAAAACTTGCATTAAATTTTTATTTCTATAGAGTATCTCCCATAAGGTCAAAGATAGCAGGCATCCATAAGTCCTGCCGAGATCAGCCTCTTGGGCCTTATAGATTATTAGATTAGCTATTCTAAATGGCTATCACTCGTGCTAAAAAGGGAGAGATTGTCGAAAAGTTGAGAAAAGCGTTCAAAGATGCCAAGTCTTTGGTATTCGTTAATTTTCATGGCTTAAATGTGGCGAACGCCACTTTAATGCGTCGCGCTCTCAAGTCTGAAGGCGTCTCGTACACAGTTGCTAAGAAGACTTTGACTAAGCTCGCGCTTGAAGGAGAGAAATTCAAGGGCGTAGAGCCCGCGCTCGAGGGCGAATTAGCACTTGCATGGGGAGAGGACCTGGTTGCTCCGGCCCGCGGAATATACAACTTCTATAAAAAGTTTCCAGAGAGTCTTAAAATTATGGGTGGAGTATTCGAGGGTCGTTTTATGACGGCGATAGAAATGGAAGAGATTGCCCAGATTCCTACTCTCGATGTTCTCCGCGGTAAGCTTGTCAACATCATCAATTCCCCAATACAGCGTTGGGTCATTGCACTAGGTGAAATTGCTAAGGTTAAAAATTAAAAAATATTATGGAAGAAACAGTAACAAAAGAAGAAAAAATTGAAATTCCAGCCAAGGCCGTCGATGTGCCGGCCAAGTTCAAAAAGATTGTAGAAGAAATAGAGACGATGTCAGTTCTTGAACTCAATGAGCTTGTTAAGGTTTTTGAGAATAAGTTTGGTGTTTCGGCGACAGCAGTAGCCGTGCCCGCCTCCGCCATAGGCTCCGGCGAGGTGATAGAAGAGAAGTTGACGGCATCGGTTGAGCTTACTGATGGAGGTGCAAACAAAATTGCCATTATCAAGGTGGTCAAAGAGATTCTTGGTCTTGGTCTCAAGGAAGCTAAAGATTTAGTGGACGCCGCACCGTCAATGCTTAAAGCAGATATGAAAAAAGAAGAGGCAGGGGTGCTTAAAAAGCGAATTGAAGAAGCTGGTGGTAAAGTGACACTTAAGTAGTAAGATAGGGGGATGAAATCTGTTTCCCACATCTTTGGCGGAGAAGCCAAAGTCAAGATTATGCGCCTGTTTATCTTCAACCCAGCTCTTACATTCAGTCCCGCTGAAGTGGCTAGCCGTGCCAAAGAGAGACCTAGCACGGCTCGCAGGGAACTCCGTATTCTTACTAAAGCAGGTCTTGTTAAACGACGCGCCAAGGGCTTTATACTTGATATTTCCTATCCATATCTTGCGGCGATTGAGAATTTTCTGATAGATGCCGCCCCTATTACGGAGAAAGAGATAATTAAGAAAATTTCCCGTGCCGGCAATATCAAACTCATCTTAATTTCCGGCGTCTTTTTGCATGACCGTGATTCTCGTGTCGATATCCTCGTAGTGGGGGATCATCTAAAGCAAACCAAGCTATTATCGATAGTGTCCTCTATCGAAGCTCTGCTTGGCAAGGAATTGCGTTATGCCGCCTTCGAGACCACCGATTTCCAGTATCGTTTGAGTATTTATGACAAACTTATTAAGGATATTTTGGACTATCAACACGAAAAAATCCTGAATAAATTAGGAATTTAATATGTTGGGGCTATCCACAGCCTTTTAATTACATTGGTTTATGGGTGTATAATGGTGGCATACCCCTTTTAGAGTGGTAATAATTAGAAGCTAAGTGCATTTGCACAGATATCGAGTCTAAGAATATATGTTATTAAACACATGGGGAGAAGTTCTAACCCTTTCCTTCCAGAATCTTTGGGTAGGAGTGGTTAACTTCGTCCCGAACCTTGTTATTGCTATCATCATCCTTATTCTAGGATGGTTAGTTGGCGCGCTTTTTGGTCGGGCTATTTGGCAAGTGTTCAAGTCTCTGAAAGTTGACGACGCCCTTCGTCGAGCAGGATTCGATTCGTTCTTGCATCGCGGAGGCATTGATCTTGATTCCGGAGCATTCATCGGGGCTCTTGTGAAATGGTTTGTGATAGTAATGTTTCTGGTTGCGGCCCTAGATGTGCTAGGTCTTTCGCAAGTCAACTTCTTTCTTCAAGACGTAGTGCTTGGTTACTTGCCTCGCGTACTCGCTGCAGCCCTAGTCCTTCTAGTGGCCGGCGTTATCGGTGATGTCACCGGACGTGTTGTTGTCACAGCGGCGAGAACGGCGGGTCTAGATTCAGCGCATTTTGTTGGCGCTGTTGCCAAGTGGTCTGTCTGGATTTTCGCCATTCTCGTGGCGCTTTCTCAGCTTGGTATCGCCGCGGCATTCAGTCAAACTCTCTTCACCGGCGTTGTCATCGCGGTCTCGCTCGCTCTCGGCCTCTCCTTCGGTCTCGGCGGACAGGAAGCAGCTTCTCGCTTCATCGAAAAGCTTCGCGGAGAAATGAGTGGTAAAAATCACGGTTAACCTTATCTATTTTTAGCCCCGACGAAGCTATGCTTGTCGGGGCCCCGACTGAAACGTCGGGGCTAGATAATACCT
>CAZYLR010000060.1:0-3131 GCA_964648835.1 uncultured Candidatus Saccharibacteria bacterium
CGCGCGTACGATTTATAAAAATTTCTCCGCTTGTCTTCGAGAGTGGAAAGGCTAGAACGTTTGTTGGCTTATCAATGCCGCGATAAGTGCGGTTAAGACGCCGTGTCAGTGTGTCAGAAGCAAAGACAAGTGAGAGTTCATAGTCACTTCCTAGAACTTTATTTTTTATTTTCTTGAAATTTTTAGCGCCGGCGCGAGAATTTGCTGACTTCATTTATTTTGCCAAGTTTGATGAGCTCGGCAGTTATCTCTTTCTTTTTCAAATAGCTAATTGTTTTGGCTCGTCTAGTGTTGCGAGAAGGGGGGCGTTGAGTATAACGCTTCGAACGGACACGCGGCAAGACTCCTGACCCTTGGACACGTTTAGTGAAGCGTCGAAGCACGCTTAAGTTATTCTCGTTTGCTCCCTTAACGACCTCTATGTTGACCATTGTTTGCATTGCGGTTGCTACTTTAGCACACCATGGTTTATAATGCCAAACATGAACACGCCTAAACGAGTACCCCAAGTTGTTTTTAAAACTCATACTCATGATAAGAATGTTTGCGGAGATGACCCATTTGCCTGGGTGGATGTTTCAACGGACGAAATATTTAAAGGTAAAAAGATTGTTCTTTTCGCCTTGCCGGGAGCTTTCACCCCCACCTGCTCATCTCAACATCTTCCGGGCTACGAGGCGCGCTATGATGAATTTAAAAAACTCGGTATTGATGAAGTGATTTGCCTTTCCGTCAATGATGCCTTTGTCATGAACAAGTGGGGAGAGGACCAAAAAGCCGAGAAAGTAAGGTTGTTACCGGACGGTATAGGAGAGTTTACTAAGGGGATGGGAATGCTTGTGAAAAAAGACGATTTAGGATTTGGCCTTCGCTCTTGGCGTTATAGTATGTACGTGGAAGATGGGGAAATAAAAAAGATTTTTATCGAGCCAGGATTTTCCGACAATTGTCCTGATGATCCTTATACGGTCAGTGATCCAAAGACCATGCTCGAGTATCTCAAAACTAGAGCGTAATGTTTTTGAGATAGTGCGGCAGATTTTCGATACTTACCGTGTCTTGAGCGCGTGTCGCCACGTTTCTAATCGTAGCGGTATCGTCGAGGGCTTCTTTCTGTCCAATGATGATGAGGTAGGGGACACGCAGGTTTTCAGCGTTTAAAAGTTGAGTGGTAATTTTATCTTTGCCGAGAAAGTGATGTAGCGGTATACGATGATTGCGCAGTAGTTCTATGAGAGAGAGAGTTTTAATCTTAGCGTCTTTGCCCAGTTGGACCAGGTAGAATTTTGGTTTGGGCAGTGCTTTATAGACTTGTCTTCGAGCGTTTCTCGGGGATGTGGAAAAGATACTCACCCCAGCCATGGGAATTTCCTTCCTTAACCCAAAGAGGCGTGCTAGGCGTGAGTAGCGATAGCCAATGGCCAGAGTATTTGTGTCCTGCCTGCCGGCAGGCAGGTCTTCATTTTCAATATTTCTGATAGCAAAGATAGTGTGGGAAGTATGGTTTCTCTCGCCTACAAGTTCTGGTGCCAAGCGGAACTCTATACCCAGGGCTTCAATATACTCGAGCACTTCTTTGAAATAGACTCGGCTCTTTATAGAGAGGAAATTGATGGAAGAGGGTGCAGACTCGCGCAGGCGAAGAGCTTCCGGCGCTTCCAGTCTGAAGAGGTTGAAAATATCTTCCTTCATGCTTCGTTTCCATTCGTCCGATGAGTTGACGCCCGACTTGCGCGCGTAATTTATAAGCTCCCGTTCATATGCGTTTATGGATTCTCTATCGCCGATGCAATTTATATCCACCCTCAAATTTTTATGTCCTTCTTCCAGGAGAATGGAGAGTGTTGCCCGGATAAGGGTTGCTTCCGCTATGCCGGAAGGTGAGCCGATAAAGTGGAGGGCATAGCTGCCAAACCTCTTTCTCGAAGCGGGTTTCTCGTAGACTAGAGCAATGGGATGCGGCCGAGAAGCAAAATCCTCTTCCAGATATGTGCGTATAACAGAGGCTTTCTCGGTAGCATCGTAATGCGGGTAGTCTCCACAGCTTCGGGTTAATTCGATATCATGTTTGGTAATCTTGGGAGCGGTGATAGGAAGGAAACCAAAGTAGCTCGCTGTAACAATGGCTCTATCAAATTCAATCATTGGAATTGTCGCCCGGGAAAAGTGCCGGAGGGAAAAAGCGAACAATCGGCCGGCCGACAATATTCTTCTCCGGCACCGGACCCCATATTCGCGAGTCGGCGCTCGAGAGACGATTGTCTCCCAAGACGAAATATTCTCCCGCGCCAAGAATATAATCCGAACTATCCGACTTACTCAACTCCACATATGGCTCATTAAGTATAAAACCTTCTGGATATCGGGCGTTTGTGATGGTGATCTCTCCGTCGGAGATTCTAATTTTCTCACCAGGCAACCCGATGACACGCTTAATAAAAGATTTTCTAGGATCTTTGGGATATTTAAAAATTAGAATAGAACCGCGTTCTGGCGTTCTAAAACGATAGGTAAGCTCGTCAACAATTAAATAGTTTCCTGTCTCGAATGTCGGAACCATGGACGCGCCTTCTACTATAAAGGGCTGGGCAATGTAGAGACGGAATGGCACTACTATCAAAAGAGAGAGGAGAATAAGTTTGACAAGCTCTTTCCAAAAATTTGAACTGACGGGATTCATAATTTGCTAAGATTGTATTATCTAACTTGATTTGACACAATAGCAGTATGTATATCATTGTAGGTTTAGGTAATCCCGGAGAAGAATACGCACGCACTCGGCATAACACCGGACGGATGGTGGCAGAGTTTATCGCTGGAAAAGTTTCCAATATTAAAATTATTACTCCCGATACATTCATGAACAAGTCTGGTAGTGCGGTAGCTAAAGTAATCAAGAATAAAAAAGCGGCCCAAAAGCTTATTGTGATTTATGATGATCTGGATTTGCCACTTGGCTCTCTTAAAATATCTTATAATCGCAGTTCAGGAGGACATAAAGGACTAGAGTCAATCATCCGCGCTCTCAAGACAAAAGAATTTATCAGAATTCGAATCGGAATTGGCCCCACTTCGCCAAGGCTTCGCGGGGCAAGCAAAAAGGTGGATGTGGAGAAGCATATTCTCGGTCA
>CAZYLR010000061.1:0-3082 GCA_964648835.1 uncultured Candidatus Saccharibacteria bacterium
ATGGTATAAATTTTACGCATGCGGTTGTGTTGTGGTTCCTATTTCCGAGACACCTCTTTGAGAGATGTGCCAGAAAAGAGAACCGTTGGGAGTGCGCGGAGAGCGCACTCCCAACAGCCCCGCGGAACGTGCTACGGTACGATGCCGTGGATGTTCATCGAGCAGTGCTTGCCCTCCTCCCAGTCCTCCGGAGGAACCCAGAGGCGGTTCTTGCCACCCGAGCGAATTGGAGAAATGAAGTTATCCGGCCACACCGCCTCTACGATCCAGTTACCCGCGTATTCGGGTAACCGAATACTGCCGATGCCCGCCTCGACGGGCAGAATCCCAAGGTTATACACGACCTTGGCCGTTCCCCTGGGGTCTCTGTAGAAAATCTCAAGGTCTAGATTGATAGGGGCCCGTACCCCAAACTTCCTCAAAAGCGCCCCCACCGTGCGGGAAACAGAGTCTCCACGGTAGGCAATCGGATTGGTCGCGCCCCGAGTGTCGCGGCTTGTGGCCATAGCCATCATCTTCGCCACTTCCTTCTGGATTGGAGCCGGAAGCGACTTGAACGACCAGAGGTTGGCGACAAGCCAATGACCATCTGGACATGCTGACGCTCGCCAAGCTGGCGGAGCAGTAGCAGTACTGCATGCCGACAACACAAGGGCACAGATGACCAGGACCAACGGAACTAACTTTTTCATGGCTCTTATCCCCTTTTTTCCTTCTGTGTGAGAGAGCACTCTAGTCTAGTATCACACACTACACCTCTATTCAAAAAAATCAATAATCCGATAAAATCATTAATGGTAGAAAAAATGGTTTATTTATTATGTTTTTTAACTATTTGTCTTTTATATGAATAATGTCTTTTATCAAGAATTATAAATTTGCTATAAAATGATTTAATAAAGGACATAATTGAAGTTCTTTAAGATTACCTCAAATATCCAAATAATTGATGCAGATTTTGTCCTTTAATACGCTAATACTAGGTTCTTAAGGCATGTTATTATTAGAGGTCACATGAACGAAAAATTTCTGACACCATATAATCCTGGGGAGACAGAAGACCGTATATACAAACTTTGGGAAAAAAGTGGTTTTTTTAACCCCGACAACCTGCCTGAGAGACATCAAAAACCCTTTTCTATAATTTTGCCTCCCCCCAATGCTACTGGAACACTCCATGTGGGTGGCAGTTTGATGACAGTCATTCAAGATATCATTATCCGCTATAAACGAATGGCTGGATTTAAGACTCTTTGGTTACCAGGAACAGATCACGCTGCGATAGCCTCTAACTCAAAAGTAGAAAAAATTCTTTATAAGGAAGAAGGCAAGAGCCGTCACAATATCGGCCGTGAAGCTTTCGTAGCAAAAGTAGAAAAGTTTGTGAATGAGAATCGCGGAGCTTTGAAACACCAGATCAGTAAGATGGGAGCATCTTTAGATTGGAGCCGCGAAGCTTTTACCTTTGATGAAAAAAGAAACTTGGCTGTTAGAACAGCCTTCAAGAAAATGTATGATGCTGGTTTGATCTACAGGGGCACAAGAATTATCAATTGGGACCCGAAAGGTCAGACAACTATTTCTGATGATGAAATCGTGTATAAGGAAGAACCATCCGTATTCTATTACCTCAAGTACGGACCCTTTACCATAGCGACTGCCCGACCAGAAACTAAGTTTGGCGATAAATATGTGGTAATGCATCCGGCTGATGAGAGATACAAGGATTACCAACATGGCCAGAAGATAGAGTTGGAATGGATCAATACTCCCATTACTGCGACCATTATTAAGGATGAGGCTATCGACATGACATTTGGTACTGGCGTGATGACTATCACTCCTTGGCATGATCAAACTGACTTCGAAATCGCGGAGAGACACAAACTTGAGAAAGAACAGATCATAGATTTATATGGAAAACTGAAACCAATAGCCGGAGAATTCACCGGTATGAAAATAGCTGAAGTTAGAGAAAAAATAATAGAAAAACTGGAGGCCAAAGGTCTCCTCGTCAAAAAAGAACCTTATATGCATAATGTCGCGACTGCTGAACGAACAGGAGGACATATCGAACCGCAGATAATGAATCAGTGGTTTGTCAACGTGAATAAGACGATAGCCGAGCGAGACAATAAAACTCTGAAAAACTTAATGCATGACGCAGTTTCGAGTGGGCAGATAAAGATTCTGCCAGAGCATTTCGAAAAGACTTATTTCCATTGGGTCAATAACCTTCATGATTGGAACATCTCGAGGCAAATATGGTACGGGCACAGAATCCCAGCATGGTATAAAAATGACGAGGTATATGTAGGAGTGGATGCTCCTACTGGCCCCGATTGGGAGCAGGACCCAGACACTCTCGACACCTGGTTTTCGTCCGGTCTCTGGACATTTTCCGCTTTAGGCTGGCCGGAGAAAACGAAAGATTTGGGAACTTATCATCCCACGGACATACTAGAAACTGGTTATGATATCCTCTTTTTCTGGGTAGCTCGAATGATTTTAATGTCGGAGTTCCTTTTGGGAGAGATTCCGTTTAAAACAGTCTACTTGCATGGTTTAGTCAGAAACCAGAAGGGAGAAAAGCTTAGCAAGTCTCTGGGCGACAATGCTGACCCTCTCTCGATTACCAGCCAATACGGTACGGATGCCTTGCGTATGGCTCTCATTGTAGGCGTCGGCCCCGGGTCTGACAGCAAGCTTTCTAACGACAAGCTTAAGGCGTACAAAAACTTCGCCAACAAGATTTGGAATATCGCGCGTTTCGTACTCTCACAAGAAAGAGACGGCGAGCTTGATAAAGAATTAGTTGATGAATTTGATGCGCTAGCCAAAGATATCACCGACGATATGGAAAATTACCACTTCTACATTGCCGCCGAGAAAATTTATGCGTATGTCTGGCACCGCTTTGCTGACGAAATCATCGAGGAAGCGAAAAAACAACCTGGGCGCGGGGAGACTTTATACTATATCCTTGAGAACTCGCTTAAACTCCTCCATCCCTTCATGCCTTTCATTACCGAAGAAATCTGGTCCGAATTAAAAGGAAGCTTATTGATGATTGAACCATGGC
>CAZYLR010000062.1:0-3082 GCA_964648835.1 uncultured Candidatus Saccharibacteria bacterium
TGAATTTCTTGATTTAGAAGGACGATTAGCTGTTGGATGAGAGAAATCAACTGGGTCTTGATAGCCGCGATGGCTACCGCATTGGCTGTTGGAACCACTACTACCGGAGTTACAACGGGAGTGACGGGAGTAGTTCGGAAGGTGCTTCCACCTCCGCCACTTCCGCCACTTCCGCTACTGCCAGCCGCGTCAGCACAAAGGGTAGCGGAGGGTTCGATGGTCACAACAACTTGAGCTGTTCCCGAGAGACTGTAGCCGAGAACAGAGGCCGAACCAGTGCAAGTATCAACGTTTTGACCAGCTCCGGCATTAGATAGTAATTTATTGAGCCCAGGAGCGGTCACTTGAAATGAGGAACCAGGCTGTAAGGTGACTACTAAAGTTGTAGCACCAGCAACGACAGACTCGACTGCCGCCGTAGAACCGGTCACATTTAGAGTGATGCCGTTAACAGAAAAGACAACAGTAGATGTGGCCAGAGAAACATCACCATAAGCGGCAAAGGCAAGTCCTGGCAGAAACAGAGCGGCAATCGAACCAAAAAGTAATAATTTTTTCATGAGTTAGAATTAATCAGGATTTAGAACGGTGCGGTTGGGCAAGCGCCATACTTCCAGATGACTAATCCTTGTGCAAGACCGTGACTACTGTTGCTCGATGTGGCGAATGCAACGGTGGCCGAAGTAGAAGCATGGAACTCAAGATGAACTTGTGTGGCCGTAGAGGTCGCATATGTTTGAATACAACCAACGGTAATGGTTGAGGTTGCAGCATTAGTGGTTGTAAGAGAGAGGGCTCCATTACCACCACCCATAGTAACGTCTCCTGTAAGAGTGGAAGCGCCTGTTACTGTAAGCGTGCCATAAGTCTCGATATTCCCATTTGATGCAGTCGTTGTCGCGAAACCGTTCACGAGGAAGTTCCCGGTCTGGGAGGTAATTGTTGATGATGCCGTTGTCAGAGTTGAGTGGCCGGTAACGTTAAGAGTGCCGTCAGTCGTAATATTGGTGCTAATAGTCGTTACCGCGTTTACCACAAACGAGACAACTAGAACGCCAAATATTACTGCGAGAACAACAGAAAGTATTTTAGTCAGCCTATCATTATTAATTATATTCATACTTAAATTATTATTGATTTATGTTTATCCTACTAACGAGATTTATTATCTCACACTTACTTTTCAACAAGAAATAAAAAGTGTGGATAAGGTGGATAAAATGTGTACAACAAAAACCCCGTCGCTCGCGAGCGACGGGGTTTTGTTTTTTCTAGGATAAGCCTAGAGCTCTAGTAGTCTGAAGACTACGGGAAGGCAACGTCAGATGTTCTCCAGTCTGTGGTTGTAGCCATGAAGCTGGTTCTCTGGACTATGCCAGTAGTAGCGTTAAACCAGTTGATACCTTCAAATCCTACAGCGTAGACACTGCCAGTGGTAAGAGATCCCCCTTCGTCCCTTGTCCTACCAAGAATTTGGAAGGTGATAGGGAAGGTAACTTCTGCTCCCTCTGCCAACGTACAACCGTTCTTTGCAGTAGCTTCTGCAACACAGGTGCTAGGAATAGAGTATGAAGTTGAGGTGGCATAGCTGCCAATCGAACTGTCGTAAGAGCCGTTGCGGTAGATAGCGAACGAAGCCGTGGAGCTTGCGATCAGAGGCGTGCCGGAAGCAACATTACCGAAGGTCAGAGTACCGCCAAGAGCCTTGATCTTGATGTTGAAGGTCGCGACCATAGTGGAGGTACTTTTGTTAACCCCAACGTTGTTATTCTGCGGAACACCGTTGGTAGTAATTGACTTGGAAACCAAGGTTATTTGCGGACCAACCTTTCTAACGGTTATAGCTTTACCAACCGCGGTGCCGGACTCGGTAATACCCGCGCCGGCCGAGTTCTCGGCGGTAACATCAGCAGTGTCAATGTCCACTGCGAAGGTGTCCTCTGTCAGAGCGGCAGTATCGATGTCAAGTTTAACTGACAGGGTCTTAGTAGTGTCTTTAGGAACTACGTAGTCAATGTCAGCGAAGGTTGCGCCCATATCTGTCAGGGCTGTACCTGCCACTGCGGCTGAACCTACGACTGTATCACCATCATAGAGGTAAGCGGTCGTGGCAGTAGCAGAGCTTGCATCAGCTGTTCCACCTCGGACAATGTCAATAACAAGGTCGGTGATGGTAATAGCGTCTTTCTCCGCCTTGAAGTCTGCCCTCAAGACCTCGAGTCCGTCGTACTCGTTGTTGCTAGAACCCTGTTCAGCGATGACCTGATTGACAGCAGGAGTGTTGGCATTGGTGGAAACTGTCAGAGTAGAAGCGTCTACAAGGGCGTCTTCAGAGGTGAAGTTCCTTGTGAAAGCTGTAGCCGGCGAGTACTGGTTCACACCAGCGCCGTCCACTCCACGAACACCATCCACTGGGACAGTAACTGAAAATGTTTCAGCGTTAAAGTCTGAATCCCAGGTGCCTATCGCATCAAGAGCAACGGTCAGAACTTTTGTTCCACCCTTTGGAACAACAATGTTCAAACCGGAAACTGTGATGAAGTAGTTTGCACCATCTTTGACAATAGTGTTGGTATTGAGGTCCATGGAACCAAGAACGGTTGAACCGTCCATGACATAGACTTTGGAAGCAATCTTCCTGTAGAAGTTTGTATCAGCAACAGTGGTGCCTGTTACATGGTCAAGGTCAAGTTTAATTCTCTCAATTCTGATGTCGGAAGCCTTGGCCTCAAGCTTGATGCCGAGGACTCCTATCATTGTCTCACCCTCATACAACTTCACTGCCGCGGGAGTGGCGTTAAGAGAAGCGGTAATGGTGCCTTCTACGCCAGGGGTAGTGATACCAACTGTGCTACCAGGTACAGTTGTACCGGGAACGGTTGTGCCGGGTACAGTTGTGCCAGCAACAGCAGTATATCTAGCCTGTGAAATTGGACCGAAGTAACCAACTGCCGGTGCAACTCCGTTAGCGGCTTGCCATTTGGCAACTGCGGCCTGTGTCAGAGAACCGAAGTAGCCCATAGCAATGCCAACAGGCATAACCAAGTGACCTTGGGCCACTAGGTAGCTCTGCAAGCATGTT
>CAZYLR010000063.1:0-3061 GCA_964648835.1 uncultured Candidatus Saccharibacteria bacterium
TCGGTAAAACCTGAAAATAAAGACGAGGTTGATAAGATTATTGCTACGGGTAAATTTGGGGCATGGAAAATAACAGATGTGAAGGAGACGAAAGTGGCGCGCGCTCCGAAGGCACCCTTCATCACCTCAACACTGCAACAGACGGCAAGTTCTCGACTCGGTTTCGCGCCATCTCGGACTATGTACTTTGCCCAGAGACTTTACGAAGCGGGATATATTACCTACATGCGTACGGACTCCACCAATCTCGGCCTTAGCGCGCGAAAAGAGATAGAGGGATTGATAAAGAAAAAATACGGAGAAAATTATTTTGAATCACATGTCTTCACCAAGAAATCTAAAAATGCTCAAGAAGCTCACGAGGCGATCCGGCCAACTCATATGAGCGTAGAGATGACGGGAGCGACAGAGGGAGAGAAGAGACTCTACGCTATGATTTGGCAGAGGACTATCTCGAGCCAGATGAAATCGGCGGAGGTTACACGTACAAAGGTAGTAGCAAATGTAGCCGCCTCCGCACAAGGCTCCGGCGTGTCGATGCCGGATTTCTGGCTCAACGGCTCGCACATCATCTTTGACGGCTGGCTTAGAGCTGATCCACAATCCGCGAGTGAAGATGTCGTCTTGCCGAAACTTTCGATTGGTGACTCTTTGCGACTCTTAAACATAGACTCGGAAGAAAAAGAGACCCTGCCGCCAGCTCGATATTCTGAAGCAGGATTAATTAAAGAGCTTGAAAAGCGCGGCATCGGACGACCGTCTACTTACGCTTCCATCATCAAGACCCTTAATGACCGTGGGTATGTGGAGAAGAAAGTTAAGGCGCTCTACCCGACTGATACGGGCGAAGTGGTCAGTACATTCCTAGAAGAGCATTTCCCCACCTATATCAGCGACTCTTTCACCGCCGAAATGGAAAACGAATTGGATGATATAGCAAGCGGCGCACGCACTTATAAAAAAACCTTGTCCGATTTCTATACACCTTTCTCGAAAGATATGAAAGAAAAAGAGAAAGTTGCGAAGGTTACCAATCTTGGCAAAGCGCCGGAAGACTTGAAGTGTCCCGTCTGCGGAGCTAACATGATTATCAAGCTCGGCCGAAGCGGCAAGTTCCTGTCATGCGAGAAGTATCCCGAATGCCAGGGAGCGCGTAACATAGAAGGCAAAGAGCTCGAAGGGCCTAAAGATACCGGAGAAATCTGCCCCAAGTGCGGCAAGGGAAATCTGGTAACTCGCGAGGGCAAGTTCGGGATGTTCACTGCTTGCTCGCGTTTTCCCAAGTGTAAGTTCATCAAAAAAGATGAGGAGATGGAGAAAGCGAATTCCACAGGTGTCCAATGTCCTGTCTGCAAAAAAGGTTTTCTGTCCGAGCGCCGAGGTCGTTTCGGAGTATTCTACAGCTGTTCAAACTATCCTGATTGCAAGTACGCTATAAAAGCCAAGCCAACCGGCGAAACTTGCAAACTCTGTGGCAGCTTAATGATGGAGGGTACTAAAACTATTCCAGAGAGATGCTCAAATAAACAATGCCCCAACCACAACCCCCACAAAATCAACCAGACCTAGACTCGCTCACTAAAATCACGAGGAGTATGGTAAACCCTACTGCCGAGGACATCGCTTTCGTCAAGAAGGCATTTACCTTCGTGGAGCGCGTACACCTTGGACATGAGAGACTTTCGGGCGAGCCATATCTCGGACACTTATCCGAGACAGCCCAGATACTGGCGGAACTTGGAGCGAGTGGCACAACTATCGTGGCCGGACTGCTCCACGATACGATAGAAGATGTCGGTGTGAAGAGGGATGAAATTGTGGCGGAATTCGGAGAAGAAGTCGCTTTCTTGGTCGAAGGGGTGACCAAGCTTGGACATCTCAAATACAGAGGCATCAATCGGCACAACGAGAGTCTGCGTAAACTCTTTGTGGCCATGTCGGAAGATATCAGGGTGCTTCTCATCAAGCTCGCGGACCGCCTGCACAACATGAGAACTCTCTCTCATGTGCCTAAAGATAAACAAAAAAGGATAGCGGCGGAGACGCTTGAAATTTATGCTCCCATCGCCTACCGGCTAGGTATTAGGAAAATTAATCGCGAGCTTGAGGACCTCTCTTTTCCCTACGTATATCCTAAAGAATACGAGGAAATGAGAAAAACGCTTAAAGAACGGCACCAGGATAGGATAGAAAGCTTGGAGAAGTTCTCACGTTCTGTCATGAAAGAACTTGCAAAAGAAGGACTGACCAAGGCCAAGACGGAATATCGAGTGAAAGGTCTATATAGTCTCTACAAGAAGTACCTTAGATACGATAAAGATATTGAGAAAATCTACGATATGAATGCCATGCGCATCCTAGTGGACTCTGTCGCGGACTGCTATCAAGCACTGGGGGTGATACATGGGCGCTGGAGACCTTTGCCTCTCCGTATCAAAGACTACATTGCCTTCCCCAAGCCGAACGGCTACCAAGCCTTGCATACAACTGTCTTCATCGGGGACGGCAACATTGTTGAAGTTCAAATTAAAACCCACGAGATGTATAGGTATTCCGAATACGGTATTGCTTCTCACCTTTCATACAAAGAAGATAAACACCATAGAAATGTCTTGGCTTGGGTTTATGCCCTCTTACCAAAGTCCAAGAAACCAAACGGGACTAACAATGCCAAAGACACAAATATACCCAAATGGATATCTGAACTGGCGACCTATGAAGAGCCATCTAAGAATCATCGACTCTTCCGAGAGAGACTGATAAGTGATTTCTTCAACCACCGGATTTTTGTCTTCTCGCCGAAGGGAGATGTGGTAGATTTGCCTATTGATTCAACGCCCATCGATTTTGCTTACTCAATACACTCCGATATCGGAGATCGCATGACCGGTAGCAAAGTGAACGGCAAGCTGGTCTCGATTGATACTAAGCTCCACAACGGAGATATCGTCTTCATCATGACGAGCGAGAACGCTAAGCCTAATCGCAAGTGGCTTGGTATGACCAAAACCTCAATGGCTCGCCGTCATATCCGCCATCAACTCAGCAGGCTTAGAAAATC
>CAZYLR010000064.1:0-3049 GCA_964648835.1 uncultured Candidatus Saccharibacteria bacterium
AAGTACACATGCCCAACCTAAAACCAACCCCTGAAATGGAGGTGCTTTGATGTCCAAGTATTCTAGGTCGGGTGGTAAGTACACGGGCAACCACACGACCCTGATCCCTGCAGCACAAGTTGCCTGTGACATCGCCTATGCCCTTGCCGAAGTCGTCAAGATCTCGCCTGGGTTCATTAAGGCGGGTCTCAAGCCTGTCAACGGTCGCCGACGCGTGAAGTTTACTGATGAGGGCGGGAATTGCATCATGCTCTCAGTGAGAGACAACGCCTCTCACCAGGAAGTTCGCGTTTACGTGACCGATGTGCAAATCGCGAGAACGGCAATAGCGCGTGGCGCGCGAAACGCCGGTATCGCGGTTTGTTTCAGGAAAGAGATTTGACCACCACCCAACGAGAGCCATTCTCGTCTGGGTGGTTTTCGTTTTATAAAAGACAAGAAAAGAGAGTGGTATGTTTCAACCACTCTCGGAAACCCTCGGCATTCAGAATGCACTCACCGCCAGAACCCCGCCATGAAGCCTGAGATATCCTCGAAGCGAACCTTGCGGAGGGTGTAGACCACGAAGCCGAGGGTAAGCGTGACGAGGAGATAGGCGATACCTCGCTCAATACGCTTCGTGTGGGTATCCCGCACCTCCTTCTTCATCCTTGAGACGAACTCCTCCGCCGGACTAGGAGCCTTCTGCATCTTCCTCCGAAGCTCTGCCAGCTTCTGTCGTTCACCTACCGTCAGCATGCCCATGGTCTTCTCTCCTCCTAGGAGAAAGCGGGTTCACGCCACGGACGTTTTTATGCCAGAGAACTCTTCTAACCCTATTGTATTCCTTTTTCAACTAAAAAAGTATTGAGTCATGTTAAGATGAGATGGATGAAAAAAATCATCGTTATTATCGTTATTCTTGTAGCCGCAGTTCTCCTCTATACGATGCGCGACAAGTTTCCGACGGAGGAAGCAAGAACGTCTCAAGTAAGCGAAAATGGGCTCTTCCGTCCTGACCCATCAAGCGCCACTTTTGCCTTCGATGACGGGCCAATTACTCTCTCGATGGGGCGAAATGAGGGTGCTTCAGGAGAGGAAACCATATTGCTAAATAAATTCGCTTACGGCGACATCAACGCGGATGGCAAAGAAGACACTGCCCTACTCTTAGCACGCTATGGCGCCGGTTCTGGAACATTTTTATATCTGGGAGCATACATCTCTGGACCGGTAACTTACAGGGGATCGAAAGTTACTTACATTGGAGATCGAATTGCCCCTCAATCTATTTCTATCAAACAAGGAGTTGTGACTATAGAGTATTTAGACCGTAGACCAGACGAAGCTTTGGCCGCCGAACCAACTGTTTTGATATCAAGACAATTTACCTATAGAGCCGGAGAGTTTGAGGAAAGATAAAAATTGTGTTCTAATGGCTACTTATGGAAATAAGGAATATCGCTATTATCGCGCACGTTGACCACGGTAAGACCACTCTTACTGACGCCTTGATGCGCCAAACTGGAATGACAGGCGAAGGGGTAACGATGGATTCAAACGCTCTTGAATTAGAGCGTGGTATTACCATTTATGCCAAAAACACTTCTATTTTTTATCCTTCGACAAGCTCAGGACGTGCCGTCACAAAAATCAACATCGTCGACACGCCCGGCCACTCGGACTTCGGTTCGGAAGTGGAACGCGTCCTACGCTCCATAGATACAGTGCTCTTGGTCGTCGATGCCCAAGAAGGACCAATGCCTCAAACTCGTTTCGTTTTGAAGAAGTCCTTGGAGCTCGGTCTGAAACCTATCGTGGTGATAAATAAAATTGACAAATCAGCCGCTCGGCCAGAAGCAACGCACGAGTCTGTGCTTGAACTTTTTCTTGAGTTGGGCGCTAGCAACGAGCAAATAGACTTCCCTACCGTATATGCGATCGGACGAGCGGGTATCGCCAAGAAAAATTTAACTGATGAATCAAAAGACTTAACTCCCCTCTTAGATACCATTCTCGAATACATACCGCCAGCGGAGCAAAAGTTTGATGTGCCAGCTCGTCTTCAACCTTTCAATCTGGCTTATGACAATTTTCTCGGACGCCTTGCTATCGCACGCATTTATGAAGGTACGTTAAAAAACGAGCAGAAAGTTTTTGTCAAAAAACCGAATGGGGAAACTTATTCGGGAAAAGTTACTAAACTTTACACTTTTGAAGGGCTAAAGAGAAAGGAGGTGGAGGAAGTCGTTAGCGGAGATATTTGTATGCTTGCAGGGCTCCCGCAAATTTATATCGGTGACACCATAACAGGAAGTGAGGACACGCCAGCCATGCCAGCAATATCGATAGATGAACCGACCATTTCTCTTAATCTTGTCGTCAATGACTCCCCCTTCGCCGGTCGTATTGGCAAGTTTGTGACCGGTCGACAAATCCGTGAACGCCTCGAGCGCGAACTCGAGGTCAACGTGGGTCTCAAAGTCGACTTTAGTGCCAACGAATACTTCACTATCTACGGTCGAGGAGAACTTCATATCGCGATTCTCCTCGAGAATATGCGACGCGAAGGATTCGAGCTCCAAGTTTCCCAACCGCATGTCTTGGAGAAAATTGAAAACGGCAAAAAACTTGAACCTTTTGAAGAAGTCCTGATAGATGTGCCAGAGCAAATGTCTAGTACTGTAATCTCGAAGTTGACGGAACGTCGCGCCTCGCTCATAGATATGAAAACGGAGAACGGGCAAACTCGTATTACTTTTGAAGCGCCGACTCGCGGACTCTTGGGTTATCGCAATCAGTTCGTGATTGATACCAGAGGCTTAGGTATAATCTCATCCCGCTTCACCGCATTTAAACCATACGCTGGAGAAATGAAGCATGAGAAGAGCGGTTCGATGATATCTATGGAGAGTGGTAAGGCGCTTGCTTTCTCACTCGATAATTTGCAAAACAGAGGCACGTTATACATCGAACCAGCGAATGAGGTATATGAGGGGCAAGTCATCGGTAATACGTCAAAGGGTGAAGACCTTTACGTTAATCCAACCAAGGGCAAACAGCTCACCAA
>CAZYLR010000065.1:0-3038 GCA_964648835.1 uncultured Candidatus Saccharibacteria bacterium
GCAAAATATCAAGGGTAGCCCTTGATATACATCTAACTTACGCTATAGCGGATTATAGATGTATTAAGGACAAAAGTTTTTTACCGCTAAAGTGGGGCGAAAAGGAAAGGTTTTATCAAGGACAAAAAGGTGTGTTTGACAGTCCGATAGAAATATTTCTTTCTGTGATTATTAACATTGACAGAAAACAAAAGGACACTTAGCATTATGAGTATTATTAATAGTCCCGACGTAAAGTCGGGGTCCCGACTGAAACGTCGGGATTAGTTGGAATTAAAAGCAAGTATGAAAAAAATATTATTAAGTTTGGGGATGATTGTGTTCGTCGGCGCGGTAGTCATCGGCGCCACAGGCGCATTCTTCTCGGACACGGAGACTTCAACCGGCAACACCTTCACAGCTGGAGCCATTGATCTCACGGTTGATAATAGTTGTTATTACAACAAAGTAGCGGATGGAAACCCAAATTGTCCTACTAGTACAGCAACGACGACTACATGGACAGCAACTAATTTAGGTGCCCAACACAAGTTTTTCTGGTTTGATGATGTTAAGCCGGGAGATTTTGGAGAAGATACAATCAGCCTCCACGTTGATAATGATGCTTGGTTAAGATTGGTTATTAAAGATGTAACTGACTTTGATAACTCCTGTACTGAGCCAGAAGAGGGATCAGTTGACACCTGTACGGTTTCTTCACCAGAATTACTAACTCCGGGTGCGGGTGAGTTAAGAGAAGCTCTCTTGTTCTCGGTATGGTTAGATCAGGGATTGACACCTGGTTTTCAGGGAAAATATAACCAAACAAATCCATTAGGAGATCCAGGAGAAGGAGACAACATTAGAAATCACAATGAACCGACTATAATTTCTAGCGGCACCATTGATGCTGATGGAGAAACTTGGAATCTTGCAGATGCTGGCGGGCTATACCTGATAGGTGGTCAAACAGCTTACTTCGGTATTGATTGGACTCTTCCAGGCACAACTGGAAATGAGACACAAACTGACAGTATGAGTGCAACCATGGAATTCCAAGTTGTGCAACACAGAAATAATCCGACTCAACTGGGCTTCTAAATTACCGGCCTAATTAAAAAAGAATATGAAAAGAATTCTACTTAGCGCCGGAATGATTGCGGTTGTGGGAGCTCTCGCTTTCGGTGGAACCATCGCGTTCTACAACGATACTGAGACTTCATCTGGCAACGTCTTCGTCGCTGGTGCAATTGATCTAAAAGTTGACCATACATACGCTTCGTATAACGGTGAAGAGTGTGTGGGTGTGTGTACAGAGACTGGAAGTAATCTCATCTTGAATGATGGATTTGAAAATCCTGAACCAGTTGCCAATGGAGGTCAATGGGAGGTATACCCAGCCGGTATTCCTAATTGGTCAGTTGTTTCTGGTGCTGGTATTGAAATTCAAGAAGGTGGGGTCGCTGGTGCGCCACATGGCGGAGACCAGCTTGTTGAGCTAGATAGCCATGGCTCTGGAAGTCAAACAACGATGCAACAGGTCATCAATACGGTGCCTGGACAGAAATATCGTCTCAAATTCTGGCATTCTCCAAGACCAGCTAATGGTCCTGATACCGACAATGCGATTCAATTAAACATACTTGTCACTTCGACGAGTGGCACAATAGTAAATTCTACTATCGGTCAGCCTTCGTTCAGTGGTTCAGGTACAGTATGGACAGAGTACACTTACAACTTCATCGCACTTGATACACAAACATCCATTCGCTTCAGTGATGCTGGCTCACACGCCGACACTCTGGGCGGTTACCTAGATGATGTGTCAGTGCGTGAATTAAGTTGTACGCCAGATACATATCAGAATGGTGGCATCTGCGCACTTTGGAACGAACAAGATCTTGGCCAAGGTGATATATTCTGGAATTTTCCAGATATAAAACCAGGTGATCATGGAACGACCACGCTATCGCTTCACGTTTACGATAATGATGCGTTTGTGTGTCTGTTGCCAGATAACATCGTAGATGATGAGAATACTGTTGTTGATCCTGAAACTACTGCAGGTGATGGGCCAACTGTTGGACCGACACCTCTTTATGGTGAATTATCGGGTGAACTTGAGTTCTTTATGTGGAAAGATGTGAATGGTAATAATGCTTTTGACCTTACCGAACAGGTATTGCTCAATGCTGGAACACCATTCAATCAGATCCAAACTGAGCTTGTTCAGTTATCTCTCACAAGTCCTGCGCCGATTAGTCTTGTTGGTATAAGTTGGTGTGCAGGTGACCAAACTGGTCCGACAACTGCGAACTCGAATATTTCGCTTGCCTGCGATGGTAATGGTATGGGTAATATTGCTCAGACAGATAAAATGTTAGCTGACTTTGTTGCTTATGCTGAACAACAGCGAAACAATGAAGGCTTCTCTTGCGAAGCTGTTGATCTAGAAAATCTCTAGCTCCTTGACTCTCAACGCTTGAGTTTCGGCAAATTCTGTCCCACTTCGCATAAAGCTACGCGGGATGGAAGAGCCGGAACTTAAGCAAACTATCTCTAACGAGATGAAAGCTCTCTCCAAAATTGGTTACTGGATATTTGTGACGGCAGTAGTCCTGCTTGGGCTACTTCTCGTTACAAGTCTCATACCAGTACCCGGTAATCTTGAGGTGAAGATTGTCCAGTCCGGTTCTATGGAACCGGCGATCTCGACAGGCGCCTTGGTGGCCATCAGGCCATCCAGCGAGTATCGCATTGGCGACGTCATCATGTTTGGAGAGGATACGAAGACGAAAGTGCCAACGACGCACAGGATCGTGGCCGACGAAGTGAGAAGCGGAGTCTTCTACTACACGACCAAAGGAGACGCGAACGAAGACCCAGATCCACAGCAAGTGGCGCAGACCGAGGTAATAGGGAAGGTCTTATTCTCTATCCCTTACCTCGGTTACGTCCTTGATTTCGCCAAGAAACCCTTAGGCTTCGCTCTTCTCATTGGTGTACCGGCGGCTATTGTGGTATTCGACGAAGCAGGAAATATCTGGAGAGAGACGAAA
>CAZYLR010000066.1:0-3028 GCA_964648835.1 uncultured Candidatus Saccharibacteria bacterium
AGCTATTGTAGCTTGTCGAAACCCCAACAATTTTTCTACCCCTAACCGTCCTGTTAAGGCCATCAACAGTGGTCTGGACTTCCGGCAGTTCAGGCATGTCGCGATAAGAGTTTCAGAGCGGCTTTGACGCGCTCGCTTGCCCCCTCTGTCTCCTTTGGCACTCGTTTTAGAGCTTCGCGGGCATCACGCTCGTTGTAACCAAGCGAGACGAGCGCTTCCAGCGCGTCGCCCTCGGCTCTTACTTGTGCTGAGCTTGTCGAAGCATCTTCTTTGGTAATTTTAAGTTTATCTTTGAGTTCAAGTACAATTTTCTCGGCGTTCTTCTTGCCGATGCCGGAGACTCGTGTTAGGTATGTTGTATCCCCGCTAGCCACCGCTTGCCGGAGCATCGAGGGAGTGGCGACATTTAAAATGCTAAGAGCGCTTTTCGGCCCGATGCCGGAGATGGTAATAAGGAGCTCGAATGTATCAAGTGTTTCTTTGTCCAGAAAGCCGAAGAGTTCAAGAGAAGTCTCTCTGACTACGAGATGTGTCCAGAGAAAAATAGGAGAGCTCGGCGCGACTTCAAGCGCCGTCTCGGTGGTGACTAAAACTTTATAGCCAACACCGGAGACATCCACAACTAAGGCGTTTAGACCTTTGTGCCGAACTGTTCCCGAGAGGCAGGCGATCATGAAGAAATAATACAGTAGATAGTAAATAGTAGGTAGTAGATAGGGGCGGGAGAGAAAACTTGACTGTGTACTGTTTACCGTCTACTATCTACTGACTTATGGCAATTACCCGAGGGGCTAAAAAAGCACACAGAAGCTCGCAACGCAAACGAGAGTTCAATTTGCGTCGCAAGGATAAGGTTTCTCGTGCCGTCAAATCTCTCAAGAAACTCATCGCCTCCGGTAAGAAAAAAGAGGCCGAGGCAATGATGCGCGAAGTTCAGAGCGCGCTTGACAAAGCGGTTAAAGGTAAGACTCTCAAGAAAAACACCGCCGCTCGCAAAAAGTCCCGCCTTTCGAAGTTGATTAAGAAACTTCAATAATTGTCCCCCCGTTAGGAATCGAACCTAAATTTTGAGATCCGCAATCTCATGTCCTATCCGTTGAACGACGGGGAGAAAACTAACAACTAAAAGCTAACAGCAAGAAGCTTATAAGTCAAAGTCAACCTTCGACCCATTCGATGCACTCAGGGTCGCCCTGAAGGATTTGAAGGGCGACAAGCTCAGGTTAAAAAATTATCGTTTTTTAAAATCCCAAGTATTCTAGAATTCGCTCGATTAATGGTAGGGAATGGAATTCTTCTGGCAAGAAGTTGGAAAGGTTTTCATGCAGTTGTTCTGTGTCGACCTCATTGCCGAGCGGCACAATGATAAGAGGCATAAAGAGTTTCTCGGATCGCAGGATAATTTTTTTGTGCGGATGTTCTGTATCTATCCAGAAAGACTGGAGGGTCTGATATGGATAACGAACTTTACCCCGAGTTATACCCTTCTCATCTACGGCTACGCGGAGAGTACTTGGCGGACGGTTGATAAAAAGGGCAAGTGCGAAGGTGCTAATAAGAACTAAGATACCAAAAATAATATTGCCGAAGATGACAGAGGCAATAGCCACGGAGACAGAGATAATGCCTACCGCCCAGAACCAGTCCGGACTTCTCTCTTTGTGTTCATACTCATGAGCATCCCACTCTATTTTAAAGGAAGGTTGTGGCATGGATGCTAAAATTATATCACCCAGTAGTAGATTTTGACATAGCGACAAAGTCGCTAAATTATATATAATGTCAAAATTCACTACTGGGTATCATAACCTCCACGTGGATATTCCAGAATGATTGAAATACTTTTGTATTCGGTCCTCATCATGCTCGCTTCTCTTGTCGGGGTTTTCTCCGTCTGGCGAAGGGCAGGGCGAGCGATTGAGCGTAACCTGAATCTCCTGGTTAGTTTTTCCGCGGGAGTTTTTATAGTCATTGCCTACCAATTGGGGATAGAGGTAGTGGAACACTCGGCTACCCTCGGCTCTGGATTGGTCTGGATAGTTATCGGCTTACTTACAGTTTGGCTCTTGTTTAAATTTCTACCCTCCTCGCACCATCACCATGACGAAGCATCCGAGACGCATCCCCACTCAAGACTTGATGCTCGGCGAATTATGGCCAGCGATGCCCTCCACAATCTGGGAGACGGCATTCTCTTAGCCACCTCTTTCGCTGTGAGTTCTTCGCTCGGAATGCTTACTGCTTTAAGTATTTTTGTTCACGAACTGGTGCAAGAGATATCAGAGTTTTTTGTCCTCCGGCAGGCCGGCTACTCAACGAAGTCTGCCCTCATCTTGAATTTCGCGATTTCCGCTACAGTCCTTCTGGGTGCCTTGGGCGGATTCTTTTTGTTGGAAAGTTTTGAGACGCTTGAAGTTCCTCTCTTGGGTCTTGCCTCCGGTGCGTTTCTAGTCGTCGTTTTCCACGACCTTATTCCTCACTCGGTCAGATCTTCGAGACACGAGAATCTTTACTGGAGACATCTGCTATGGTTTTTAGTCGGTATGGTTTTAATGTTCGTTGTAAGCACATTCACCGCGCACTAGAGCGGAAAGAACGATTTTCTTTCAACTTCGTTCAGGATGGTGAGGCCATCAAATCCGCAAGTTTTTCCTGCTTGCGGCAAGCAGGTTTGACGTGGCTTTGATATGGGTAGTTAGTCAAGTAAAAGCCAAAGTCCAGTCCAAATAATCACTAAGATGATAGACCAAAGCCAGAAAAATTTCCAAGATCTAATTGATATTGCATAAACAATAATCCAAAGACTAACCATAGCCCCAATATCGGCAAGAATATTTCAATGAATAAAGCTCTACCGATTTCAGAGCTAAACAATATCCAAACACCCGATACCAGCCACAGTGTGGCAATAATTATTAGTACAACAGAAAATACTTTAACGCTTTTTATCATTGCTGTATTGTATCATTTCCTAACTGGCGGTGTCTGTTTGAAAATATCCGAACGGAACTGGCTGGGCTCGGCGGGC
>CAZYLR010000067.1:0-3017 GCA_964648835.1 uncultured Candidatus Saccharibacteria bacterium
TACTCAAGAAGAAGAACTTAAACTTCTGCAGCAGCTCGGTTTCAAGGTCAATCCGCATTTCAAAAGATTTGAAGATATCGAGGGGGTAATTAAATATTGGAAATTATGGGAAGAGCAGAAAGAGAAAGAAGATTATCTTGTGGATGGCATTGTAGTCAAAGTGAATGAAAAGAAGTTTCAGGATGCTTTAGGTTATACCGGTAAGGCGCCACGCTTTGGTATTGCTTTCAAATTTCCAGCCGAACAAGTAACAACCGTACTGAACGATATTACGCTCCAGATTGGTCGGACAGGCGTACTAACTCCAGTGGCAATCCTCGAGCCGGTCTCGGTTGCCGGCTCGACCGTCTCGCGAGCAACGCTCCATAATGAAGATGAGATAAAACGCAAAGATATTCGGATAGGAGATACGATAGTGATACAGAAAGCCGGAGATGTCATTCCAGAAGTGGTGAGGGTAGTGGAAGAGATGAGGACAGGTAAGGAGCGGGTCTTCAAATTCCCGACCCGCTTTCCGCTCTGTGGTGGTGACGGACGGATCAAGCGTTTCTCTGGTCAAGCGGCTTATCGCTGTGTGGCCAGAAACTCATATGAGCAACAGAGGCGTAAACTGGAACATTTCGTCTCGAGGCGCGTCTTTGACATAGACGGCTTGGGACCAAAGATTATCAACCAGTTAATGGATAGAGAGATTATTTCAAACTTCGATGATATCTTTACGATCAAGTCGGGTGATCTGGAAACACTTGAACACTTCGGAGAAAAATCTATAGGTAATCTCTTGGAGGCCATAGAGAAGGCACGAACTGTTTCTCTCAGGCGTTTTATTGCCTCACTCTCCATTCCTCAAGTTGGAGAAGAGACTGCGGGTGATTTGGCACAATACTTCGGTACGTCGAAGCGTTTCGCGGAAGCAACTTTGTCGGAGCTTATAAAGTTAGAAGGAGTCGGTCCCGTAGTGGCGCGTTCAATAATTGATTGGTTCGCCGACCAAGAGAATAAAAAACTTTTTGCGCGGCTCTTGAAACAAGTGCACATCCAACCAGTCCAAAGCCGGGCTTTGGACGGGTTATCGCTTGCTGGTAAATCCTTTGTTTTAACGGGCGCGCTGGAAAATATGTCCCGTGAAGGTGCTAAAGAGAAAATCCGTGAACTGGGTGGGGAAGTTCATGGATCTGTTTCTAAAAACACAAGCTATGTAGTCGCCGGCCGAGATCCAGGAGAGAAATTTGGCAAAGCTCGAGAACTTGGAATAAAAGTCCTGAGTGAAAAAGAGTTTTCTCTTATGTTAGGATGAATATATGGATAAGGAGAAAGTGCTAAATTTGGCCAAGTTGGCGAGGATTGAAATAGGGGATAAGGAGGCGGGGAGTCTATCCGGCGAGTTCAAAATCATTCTCGACTATGTCAGTGAGGTGAGGGGGGCGGGAATAAAGAATAAGGAATCAGGAATAAAGAGTAAAAAGGAATTTCTGGTCAGGAATGTAATGAGAGAAGACGCGGAGCCCCATGAGTCCGGTCTCTATACTAAACAGATTTTAGAACAAGCTCCGGCAATGGAAGGTGGTTATCTTAAGGTAAAGAAAATCCTTTGATGCCAGATATTTCTAAACTTTCGATAAAGAGCGCGCGTATGGCTCTGCAGAGAAAAGAATTTTCTGCGCGCGAGCTTACAAGCGTTTCGCTAGATGCAATTGAAGAACAAGATAATAATGTCCATGCTTTTCTGGAAGTTTTTGACGATGCGTTAGCGCAGGCGGATGAGGCAGATAGAAAAATCGCCGGCGGAGTCGATTTGCCGCTTCTCGGTATCCCAGTCGCGATTAAAGATAATATGCTTATGGAAGGTAAGTGTGCTACTGCCGGCTCAAAAATTCTTGAAGGATTTGTCGCCCCTTATGACAGTACAATGGTCAAGAAGCTTAAAGACGCTGGGGCAATTATTTTAGGGCGCACTAATATGGACGAGTTTGCTATGGGCAGTTCCACCGAGAGTTCGGCATATGGCGTAACCAAAAATCCGCATGACTCATCCCGAGTGCCTGGCGGCTCTTCCGGTGGTTCAGCAGCGGCTGTTGCGGCTAACTTCGTGCTGGCCGCTCTGGGTTCTGATACTGGTGGCTCAATTCGTCAGCCGGCGGCTTTCTGTGGCGTAGTTGGTCTCAAGCCGACGTATGGCAGAGTATCACGCTCTGGTCTTATCGCTCTAGCCTCTTCGCTTGACCAGATCGGCCCCTTTGCCAAGACTGCAAGTGACGCAGAGATTCTCCATGAGGTTCTAAAAGGTCGAGATCCGCTTGATAGTACGACTATATCGGAAGAGATGTATCCTTCGCGGAGAAAATTCTCTAAAGTGATAGGTGTCCCTCGAGCATTTGTGGGGAGCGAAGGGATAGATGATAGTGTCAGAAATAATTTTAGAGAAGTAGTAAAAAAATTTAAATCTCTAGGATATGAGGTGAGGGACGTTGAATTACCGCATATAAAATATTCTCTAGCCACGTACTATATTATTATGCCAGCCGAAGCTTCTTCAAACTTAGCACGCTTTGACGGGGTGAAATACGGTCTGCATAGAGATGGCAAAGACGTGATAGAAGACTATTTCAAAACTCGCGGTGAAGGCTTCGGCAAGGAAGCACGCAGAAGAATTATTCTCGGTGCCTACGTACTCTCTTCCGGCTATTATGATGAATATTACGGGAGTGCCCTAAAAATGAAAAGACTGATTACTGAAGAATTGAACGAGACGTTTGGAGAAATTGATTTAATTCTGACTCCTACTACGCCTACCCCCGCGTTCAAGCTCGGAGAAAAAACTACCGAACCTCTCTTAATGTACTTAGCTGACATCTTTACTGTGCCGGCAAACATCGCGGGTTTACCTTCCATCTCCTTACCCTCCGGCTTGGCGGGCACTTTGCCGCTTGGTATTCTGCTTACCGCCGGTCTGGGCAGAGAAGATAATTTATTTACCGCTGGTAAAGAATTTCTAGGGGAATAAAATATAGATATGG
>CAZYLR010000068.1:0-3010 GCA_964648835.1 uncultured Candidatus Saccharibacteria bacterium
GCTTTGTTGATAAGAGTGAATCCGCCACCTGTTTGACTAGGTCAGCGTTCCAGCGCACACCAAAGATATGCTCTGGCAAAGAAACCATGCCCGACTTTTTCCCATCCATACTGTAGACTGTCGCGTTCATGGTTAGCTTCTAGGTGCTAGCTTCTAGCTTCTTAATTTCAAGAAGTGTACCCCTTCGACCAGGTAACGCACCTTGAATGAAGATTTCCCGAGTCTCCGGCAGAATTTTTATAATTTTGAGATTCTTGACAGTTACTCGCTCACCGCCCATCCGGCCGGCCATGCGCATACCTTTGATGACCCGCCCGCCTGCGCGACCGCCGCCACCGATTGAACCTGGCTCGCGCTCGGAATGTTTCTGCCCGTGCGAGCGGGGACCACCTGTAAATCCATGCCTCTTGACCACCCCTTGAAAACCTTTACCTTTGGAGGTACCGGAGACAGTAACCATATCCCCCTCCTGCAAGGCAAGACCTTGCAGGTCATCCGGACCTTGCAGGTCATCCGACAAGGCCTTGCCTTGCAGTTCCTTGACTAGAGTCACAGGAAAAACTTCTCCCGTTTCGGAGAAGATTTGGGTCATATTAACCTTCTTGGCGATAATCTTTTTCATTACTGTTAAATCAATTTCACATCGATATTGACCCCACTTGGCAAACTCAAGTTGGTTAATGATTCGATAATCTTTGGGGTTGGATTCAGGATGTCGATTAACCTTTTGTGAATTCGCATCTCGAATTGCTCTCGCGCGTTTTTGTAGATAAATGCGGCACGATTAACCGTATACTTCTTGATTTCCGTCGGCAAAGGAATCGGGCCTTGCACCTTAGCGTCATAGCGAAGAGCCGTATCTATAATCTGTTTGACAGAGAGATCCAAGATTTTAGACTCATAAGCCCGCACTCGAATACGCAGACGAGAAGTTGCCTCCTCGGCTTTTGGAACTTTCGCTTTGGGAACTTTAGAAGCCTTAGGCTTGGGAGCCTTCTTTGGTTTTAGAGACGCCTTAGCCACTTTATTTACGCAATAACCTTGGTAACAACTCCAGCTCCAACAGTTTTGCCACCTTCGCGGATAGCGAAGCGCTGTTCATTTTCAAGAGCAACCGGAGCGACAAGCTTGACCGTAAAGGTTGCGGTATCGCCCGGCATAACCATTTCTACCCCTTCAGCCAAGGTAACCTCGCCGGTTACGTCAGTAGTGCGGATATAGAACTGCGGCTTATAGCCGGTAAAGAATGGAGTGTGGCGACCACCTTCCTCCTT
This sequence comes from uncultured Candidatus Saccharibacteria bacterium, assembly GCA_964648835.1. GTDB lineage: Bacteria > Patescibacteriota > Minisyncoccia > Phycocordibacterales > Zambryskibacteraceae > UBA5004. The sequence goes on from CAZYLR010000068.1 coordinate 1,275, forward strand.
CTTAAGAATGTAGACCTCGGCGGTAAAATTAGTATGAGGAGTAACCGAACCGGATTTAGCCAAAACTTGGCCTCGGTGCAGGTCTTCCTTCTTAACACCTCGTAAGAGAACTCCGGCATTGTCTCCGGCGATACCTTCTTGGAGAGATTTGTTGAACATTTCAATGCCCGTGACTGTAGTTTTGGAAGTGTCTTTGATACCGACAATCTCGACTTCTTCACCCACTTTCACTTTGCCTCTTTCGATACGGCCAGTGACCACTGTACCACGACCTTCAATCGAGAAGATGTCCTCAATAGGCATCAGAAACGGCTTATCAGTCTCTCGAACCGGAATTGGGAAATAGGTATCAAGAGCATCTGTCAGCTCCAAGATTTTCTTTGACCACTCATCGTCAATGCCTGTAGCTTCAAGCGCCTTGAGAGCTGAACCCTGTATCACAGGGGCGTTGGCGCCGTCATACTCATATTTCTTCAAGAGATCACGGACCTCTTCTTCGACCAGAGCGATGAGCTCTTTGTCGGAAACCATGTCACACTTGTTGAGGAAAACTATAATCTTCGGCACACCAACCTGCTTAGCAAGTAAGATGTGCTCGCGGGTTTGAGGCATCACGCCGTCAGTAGCCGCCACCACAAGGATAGCGCCGTCCATTTGAGCGGCACCCGTAATCATATTTTTAATGTAGTCAGCGTGGCCGGGAGCGTCGACATGCGCGTAGTGACGTAGGTCGGTTTCGTATTCCGAATGGGAAAGGGCAATGGTAATGCCTCGGGCCTTTTCTTCCGGAGAGTTGTCTATTTGGTCGACGTTCTTAACCGTCGCCTTCTTGCCTGCGCGGTTAAGCACATTCAAAATAGCGGCGGTGAGAGTGGTCTTACCGTGGTCAACGTGACCGATAGTGCCTACGTTGATATGCGGTTTGGAACGGTCAAATTCTGCTGCCATAGTATTGGTAAATTATTATTGGATAGATATTAATGTTTTAATGCATTAAACCGCTTATATGGTCTATGAAGAAAATATCAAAGAGCCTACAAACGTTAACGCGTAAGGGCTATGGTATACAAACTGGCTGAAATAGTCAATGACCTATTAGCAATGAAAAAGGGAGTCGCTGGACTCCCTTTGATGCTTCACGGCGATTGTGGTACAGCTCATGAACACGACGGACTGGATTGAATCTCGGAGGGAAAATCAACCCAGATGCGAAGCCGAGGGTAGATGTTGTGAGGGACGAAGAGCGTCTCGGCGCACTCGACACAGAAGAACTGGCTTTCTCTGCCTTCTAGGGTCGAACTGGTGCCTATGTAGTGGCACTCGGTCTTGCAGAACCCGCAGAGCACTCCTCCCGTGGGGGTGAGATAGCACATCGTGATAGGCGGGAGGTCGATTCCCCTATCCAGCCTTGTCCGTATCGCGCGGCGCTTCCAGTCGTGACATTCATAGGCCCGGTTGTACTCACGCCTACAGAGGATACACCAACGATGAGTCCGATTGAACTGCGAGTCCTCACGTTCTTTCTCGCAACGCGGGCATCTACGCATGGTGACCTCCATAGTGTGGGTTGCAGTCGAAACATCGCCCTCTCCCGGCAGTCTAACATAGATTTAAATGAAATCCTCTTCCCCCTTATTTCCCTCCTGTCCTGGCTTCGATTATTCCTTGGGCAACATTGGTCGGCACGATAGCGTAGTGGTCGAATTCCATAGTCGAAGAACCTCGACCTTCGGTCA
>CAZYLR010000069.1:0-2874 GCA_964648835.1 uncultured Candidatus Saccharibacteria bacterium
GGCAACATGGCGGCCGTGTGCCTAAGGTAAAACACGGCATTAGAGCCCAAGGAGGGCTATCATGAAGATTTCTGTAACGTGGCGAACGGAAACACCGAAGGCCGCTGACATCGCAGGGATGGTCTCGCAGAAACTCGGGTTCGCGGTCATGCCCGAGTGCAATGAGCATTACAAGTGGCAAGACCTGAGTTTTGAGTGCAAGACGCTCCACACAAATGAACGTCCGGAGGAGCTGGCGCTGAACGGGATGTTTCTTGCGAACAAGATTATGCAGTACCTCTGGGACAATTACCAAATTCACGGGGAGCGCGGGGTCGATGGTTGGGATATTGGTGCTCATGCGTGCATGCTCGAGCGGCGTGTCCGACACCTCGAAAGAGCCACGAACAGGACCATCGAGGATCTCAAGCGGACCCGCTCGTGGCTCAAGGACAAACGCTTCGCCGAAATCCGTCGTGACCTGGAGCAGGCGCTGGTAGCCCCGCTCCGCTAGATGTCGGGGGTGAGGCGAGTGGCCTGATAAATACTCGCAACCGTCGTGGGAGGGTCAACCTCTCACGGCGTTTTTCTTTATCAATTAAAATATATGCACTTTTATCTCAACCCCCCCATTCTTCTATTTATGTGAATTAGCCTAACTTATCTAAACATTAAGCTAATTTTATGTTATAGTGCCAACTCCGCAATAATTTTATATGAACAGCCCAAATATTCCCAAAGTTGGATTGTCTGATGTGTTGAAGGCTTTCTGGCAAGCAATACGACCACGGCAAATCTTTATGTATTTTGCGATATTTGCTTACTCAGTTGTAAGTGTATTAGATTTGATAGTACCGTTGGTATATAAGCAGTTTTTTGACGTCCTCGCTACAGAGGGAAATAGGAGTTTTCTTGCACCACAACTTATCAAATTTCTAATCATTATCCTTATAATCCATGGGATAGTATGGATTTTTTTCAGAACTGCTATGTTTGTGCTAAATGATTTTGAGTCTAAAACTATGGCTCAACTAAAGCAAATGTCTTTCAACTACATGATTAGTCACTCTCACTCCTTCTTTGCCAATAACTTCACCGGAGCTTTGGTTCAAAGAGTCAATCGGTTCAGCAGATCATTCGAAAAACTTTTTGATACATTGGTGTTCAATATCATTCCTCTTTTTATCAACATAGTAGGGGTAATAGTTATAGTCTGGTTCCATGAACCAATAATTTCTTTCATTATCTGTGTGTGGATAGTTGTTATTATGATATTTAGCTTCTTCTTTTCCCGATGGAAATTGAAATACGATTTAGAGTCTGCTAAAGCCGACTCGGCTACCACGGCTCTCTTGGCTGACGATGTGACGAATCAAAGCGCTATTACCCACTTTACTAATTTCAATAGTGAATCGCTATCTTTCAGAGATGTCACTAACAACCAAGCTAAGATTCAAAGATTCACTTGGAATCTTAGTAACATCGTTGATGGTGTGCAAGGCGGACTCATCGTTATTGTAGAATTTCTCATCTTTTACTACGCTGTACAGTTTTGGCAAAAAAACTTGATAACTCTTGGAACCTTCGTGCTAATTCAGGTTTACATCTTGAGTATCGCTCACCGACTCTGGGATTTTGGTAAAATCATAAGAAATCTCTACGAAAGCCTGGCGGATTCCAAAGAGATGGTGGAAATCTTAATGACACCTCATGAGGTGAAGAATCTGCCGGCTGCCACTATTCTCGAAGTAAAAGAGGGGAAAGTTGAGTTTAAAAAAGTATCATTTAGCTTCAACAAAACACGAGGTTTGATTGATAACCTGAATCTGTCTATTGGTAGAGGGGAGAAGGTGGCCCTCATCGGCCCTTCTGGCGCTGGCAAGTCAACGATAGTTAAACTTCTACTTAGAACATATGACCTGACATCCGGTTCTATTCTAGTAGACAACCAGAATATCCAACGTGTGACTCAAGAAAGTTTGCGGCAAAACATAAGTCTAGTGCCACAAGACCCGGTCTTATTTCACAGAACTTTGTTAGAAAATATCCGATATGGACGACTGGGTGCGACGGATACTGAAGTTATAGAAGCAGCAAGGTCGGCACATTGTGATGAGTTTATAGAGACCTTTCCTCTAAAATACAATACCCTTGTAGGAGAAAGGGGAATTAAACTTTCTGGAGGCGAACGTCAGAGAGTGGCTATTGCTAGGGCCATTCTCAAGAACGCGCCTATCCTGATACTTGACGAAGCAACCTCGAGCCTTGACTCGTATTCCGAGTCTTTAATACAAGATGCTCTTGAAAAACTTATGAAAGGTAAAACCAGTATTGTCATTGCGCACCGCCTATCTACTATTCGTAAAATGGACCGTATTATTGTCATTGAGACGGGTCAAATAGTAGAGGACGGCAGTCACGACGATCTATTAGTAAAAGGGAAAGGTCTTTACAAAAGATTATGGAATTTACAGGCGGGTGGTTTCATTTCAGAATAATCCACCCCAACGTTGAAAATAGGCCCTTAAAACGTTATAGTAGAGCAGTGGAAAGACAACTATATACCGTAAAAACACAAGTTTTTGAAGGTCCTCTGGACCTTCTTCTTGATTTGGTGACTAAAAGGAAGCTTTTCGTCAATGACGTTTCGCTAGCCGAAGTTACAGATGACTTCATGCGCTACCTTGAGAAGCATGAAGAGTTCCCGATAGGCGAGTCAGCCGAGTTTATCGTCGTGGCCTCGACCTTGATGCTAATCAAATCACGTTCATTGCTACCGATGATAAAGCTCACTGATGAAGAAGAAGAAAGCATTCATGACCTGGAGCACCGTCTCGCTTTTTATGCCAGAGTCAAGGAACTGGCTTCAGGGTTGAAAAATATCTTCGGCAAGAA
>CAZYLR010000070.1:0-2837 GCA_964648835.1 uncultured Candidatus Saccharibacteria bacterium
GAGGGCGGCCAATGCCAAAAATGGTCGTGAGACCAATATCAAGACGCTTTTCCTCCGGGATGGTGATGCCAAGTATTCTCATCTAACCTTGTCTTTGCTTATGTCGTGGATTGGCTTTGCAAGTTACATAAACATAGCCCTTTCTACGGACTATCTGGCACTTCGCGCATAATTTCCTGACCGCCGCCTTAACTTTCATAACAAGTCTGCATTCTAGCTTAACTTTGTTTTTTTGTCTACCCACCTTGTCTACTAAAATGAAAAAGGAGGCGTCGTTCTCAACGACACCTCCTAGACCGATCTGCCCTCTTGCCGACATTCAGTCACGATCTGCGATGCGAACATCTCCTTCCATCGAGGGCACCTTCCGAGTCAAGAAGGCGATAGCAACAGCGAGAAGTGCTGGACTGTCACGGAACGACAATAGTCCCATGTTACAGAGCTTGCACACAAGCCCGTGGACCCTGTTGCCATAGTGCGCCGCGCCATAGAGCGACAGCGGTGGCACATGACCGATCTCATCGCGGGCAGTTTCAGGATTGCCGCAGATTGCGCACCGCCCGCCCTGCTTCTTGAATAGTTCGGTATAGCGGCCGTTGTTCTGCATAGCTGGATGCGGAGCGGAAGTGGACATGACTGGTGCAACACTTCCCCTGACAGCCGGTAATGCAGAGCCTCCTACCTCGTGACGCATGCAAATCCGTTTGAGTCTTTTGGTACCGTGCCGCGAGAATTCTTCGATAGGCCTTTGGTCTTTGCACTTTTTGCAGAATCTAGTTTTCCCCACCTCTGTCATGGATGTATCATCCTTTCCTGTTGAGTGAAGTTTGCAGTTTCTCTCGATCCCACCCTTAGAAGTCTCTGCGAATTCCTTAACAGGCTTCACCTTCTCGCACTTCATGCAATATCTCTTCCTCCCCCGCTCTTCATCGGTCATGGCTCTGTTCCCCCTTTCGCCACGCCTCAAACTACTGTCTGATTAACTTCTAGCACACTCTGCATCACAAGTAAAACCTGTGCTAAAGTCGCTTCGTGATCCTAGCTTTACCGCCGTAGGGTTCAAGCTCAAGGAGCACTTTGTCCCCCACCAATACCCGGATACGATGAAGACGCATCTTGCCGGAGAGATAAGAAAGAATTTCCTCTTCCGTCTGGTCAAGTTTAACGCGAAACATGATGTTGGGAAGAGACTCGACCACCACTCCCGTTTTTTCCAAATCAGAAGACTTGCTTTGCGGCATAGGTTATTTTACGGGAAGCTTTTTTATAGATATGCGCTCACCGTCTTCCGGAAAGGAGCTTTTCCAAAACGGTCGGATAGTGGCTGTCGCAGATAGCACAGTTGGATAATTGTTTAGGACGGAAGGGATATCTCTTTTATGTTTTCCAATTAAATCAGCCTTCAGAGCCACTTCATCTGTGTACCACAAAGCTACTGCCCCACCTGTAACAGAGAACTTCACTTCATCCAATATTAATAAGTCCGTCGGTAGAGTACCCGCGAAAGCGAACTTAAGTGAGTCGAGTTCGACGATGTCAACCAACTCGCCGGAAGCAAGCGTAATTTTATCAAGAGCAAGGCGATTAGACAAATCGCTTCTCTTGAACATGACACCAAATAAGTTGGCGCGCATGTTAACCGTCACGCTGTCTTTGCTGAGAGAATCTGTTTGAGGCAAATCCTCGAAAGTCACAGAGGAGAGAGACGGTAATAAGATGAAATCTTCCGGTACCTGGGCTTTAGCCTCGGAGATAAGTTCTTCCTTTGACGCTGCCTCCAGTTGGGCTTTCACTCGTGTCTTGTCTTCGTTCTTAACCACCTTTTCCACGCCGACAAATCCGCCAGACATTTCTGTTTTAGAACGAGCATAGACAGACGAAGAAAGTGACGTTCCCTTAAGGCCCGGGAGAGTGAAGTCCGAAAGACCGATATTAAACTCTTCTCCAGGATGTTCTGCGTAGACCCTGACTTCAAGGCTACCCAACTTCTCGGCGCCACCTACCATCGACTTACCGGGTATCGTGATGAGATCCTGAACTTGGTAAATTTTACCGTCCGGAGTTTCAAAGCGCGTAGTTGCTCTCAATCTTTGTTTTTTAGTACTAGTATTGTAGATGATGATGGTACCACTGGCCTTTGTCTCAATCTTTTCTTCTCCCGACGCAGACACCTCTAGACCTTTGTCTAGAGAGAGCTTAACAACACTAAAAAGAAGTCCACCATCCCCGGCCTTACGCGCCGTGTATGAATCACTATCGAAAGATATGGCTTGAGACTTAGGAATATAAGCCAGAGTGGCTCCATTAAATATAGCGAGCAAAGCGAAAATGAGTACCAGGATGGCTACCCCGACTGCCATCCACACGCCTTTCCTGCTCCGCTTCACCTCATTTACAATAGGAGGGGCAGGGTGAAGTGAGGTTGGAGATTTGTTTTCTGTTGGAGGAATATTAAAATTATGTCCATTATTATTTCTACGTCCTTCTGGAATAGGAATATCTCTGATACTCCTTCTTCTCTCCGGTACAATAATGTCTTCAATATTTCTTGGCATCTTTTACATTATAACTTATTTCTATTATTTTAGTATAGCTTTAATACGTCGTACACCGAGAGAGACCGCCTCTTCTTTTACAATTTTAAACGTACCTAATATATCTGTGTTTTTCACATGAGGTCCGCCGCAAAATTCCAGGCTGAAATCGCCTATTTTGTAAACACGGACCTTATCGCCATATTTTTCTTCAAATAAACCGACTGCCCCCTTCTTTTTGGCTTCTTCAAGCGAAAGATCTTCGTAAGAAACGGGCAGGGATTCTTTTATTTTCTTATTTAC
>CAZYLR010000071.1:0-2816 GCA_964648835.1 uncultured Candidatus Saccharibacteria bacterium
CTTCTACAGGTTTACCGGTTTGCAATCTATAAACCACATCCTCCACGCTCGCTTCAGCTAAGAAATAACTTTGGCGCGACAGAACCAAATTAGAAGCTATTTTCTGCTGTTTCAGGATAGGACCAGCCAAACCGAAGATCATCGTAATAGAGACCACCAAGAATAAAATGGTCGCGACCATCATTGCTTGCCCCGAGTCTAGTCGTTGATTTTTCATAATTATCTTAAGATTCCTGAAGAATAAAACTTTCCAGAGCGATAATGGGTGCTTGTGCCGCTTTCAATAGTCATTTCGATTTTAATGCCTTCGGAATTCGGGCCGGAAAAGAGGTGAAAAATTAAATTACTGACTCGTGCATCAGACTGGGAAAGGGCGCCAAGCTCCACTCCGTTTTCGGAAAACATTAGCGTCCCGGAAGAGAGAGAAAACTCAACGGTGCGCGGGTTACCGTCAATATCAGTGCCTTCAAGCACGAGCCGGCCGGGATTTGAACCCAGAGTACTCAAACCGGCATTGACACTCTCCGCCTGCCGTACCTCTCTTACTAAACGTTCGAGGCTTACTGTGGCTGAATTTTCAACATTTCTTAAGGCTTTAATGACCCGCCCCGAACGGACCACGGAAACAACGATATTCATAATAACTGCAAGCAAGAGAACTAGAATGGAGATATAAATAAGCATCTCCACTAGAGAAAATCCCTCGACTTTGCTCAGGATAAACCCGCGGCGTTTAAAAAAAGATGACATTTTAGTTGGCAAAAATATTAGTAATGTAAGTTGAGATTGATTTGGTAGTGGTCGCCCCACCTCTAGACCAAGACACACTTGAGACAACCATCAAAGTACCTGGGTCGAGTGTTCCACCCCCCGAAACAATATCGGCGGAAGCATCGCGATAAACCGCCGAAAGAGTCACAACCCTCTCAAAAAGGCTGTCTACTAAGGCCTCTGTGGTAGTAACCTGCCACTCCCCTCCCTCAAAAACTAGATAGTAACCTGTGCCGAGAGAAAGCGGCGCGATGTTGGTATTCCAAGAAGAATCCCTGAGAAATCTCACAACTTCCAGACTCTCTTCGGCAAGCTCTGTTGCTTTAATGATCTCGCCGTTGGAGAAAGCTGTCTTCAGATAGAGATTATGCACACTAGAGAACGCCAAGAGAAACACTAAGATTATGGAAGTGGCGATGAGTACTTCTACCAGCGTTAATCCAGAATTCAAATTTTTATTAAGGTTCTTCATAAAAACTGTCAATCTAATTCTACTATCCCTGTGGCTCTAACGGTAATAGTGCGAAAAGTTGTTGGGGAGGCCTTGAGAAAGATCTCTGCCGTACCCGTCTCGTCTGTATTACCAGTCAAGCGTTTAAAGACCACGCTCGTACCTCCGCCAGATAGGGTGATGTTGCGCATACCCACGAGAGCGTGGAGACTAGTTACTACATTAGCGGGGTCAGGTTGTGAGTAAGTAGCACCTCTGAACAACACCACTCGTGAAGTTTCGAAGAAGACGCCGTATTGGGAATCCTCCGTTGACGAGAGCGTCAGTGAACGCGCTTCGTCTAGGATTGAGATGACCAAATCCGCGCTTTTATCGAGTGCTTGGGAAGAATTAAGTTTAGAAAATGAGAAAGCGACAATAGTGACCGCGAGTGCGAGAATGGAGATGGCAACCAAAATTTCGAGAACAGTGAAGCCTTTGTGTTTCATTAAGATTAAATGTAATCCACCAGGGAATAGGTCGGCGCGAGCATCGAGATGGCAAAGATTCCTACTCCGATACCGATGATAATCATCAAAACCGGCTCAATGATGGTTGAGAGATTTTTGGTTTTCTGATCAACTTCTTCTTCATAATAGTTCGCGACACCCAAAAGCATCTCCGAGATCTTACCGGTCTCTTCGCCAACGAGAACCATCTCACCAACAAAGAGAGGATAGAGATGCCCGTACTTGATAAACACGGCTGACATTGATTCCCCCTTCTCTATCGCGCTCTTGACATGTTGAAGAGCGTCTTTATAGAGATAATTTTGTAGGACATCTATAGTCACATCAAGCGCCACCACAACTTCCACACCGCTAGAGAGAAGCGAAGATAGGGTGCGGGCGCTACGAGCAGACTCGAACTCTTTGATCATCCCACCGATAACAGGAAGATGGACGGAGACGTTATCTCTAAGATTCCGACCAATTCTACTTCGTAAAAAGAGGGCGGAGGAGAGTATTAAAAGAATTATTCCCATCAAGACTGCGAGCGTGTGCTCAACAAGAAAGTTGCTTAAATAGATAAGAATTCGAGTCGCTAAAGGCAATTCCACTCCAAGACCTTCAAAGGTGGCGGTTAATGTTGGCACCATAAAGATGAGGAGGAGAATGGCTAAAACAATCATGACTGAGATGATAACGGCCGGATAAATGAGCGCGCCGCGTACCTGCTTGGCCAATAGATAAGACTTCTCCATTTGGCTAGAGACGATGCCCAAGGAGCCCGAGACATTGCCTGATTCCTCGCCAGCTTTAATCATTGACACAAAGAGATGAGAGAACACCTTCGGCCGTCTTCCCAATGATTCTGAAAGTGTTTTACCATGACTAACATCCTCTTCGATATCAGAGAGTAATTTTTTGAATGATTTGCTCTTTGATTGCTTACCCATAACAGAGAGGGCGCGAGTAACCGGCAAGCCGGCTTTCATCATCAGACCAAGATTTTTGGCGAAGATTATTTTCTGATGAGTTTTAATACCGCCGAATATGCTATTGAGAGAAATCGAGGATATGAGGCTCTTGACTTCCCGGATAGAGACTACGCT
>CAZYLR010000072.1:0-2807 GCA_964648835.1 uncultured Candidatus Saccharibacteria bacterium
GCACTTCTTCATCCGAGAGTTCTTCATCCGGCTTACGTTTCTTGGCAACAGCTTCATTGGTAAAAGATGCCATAAGACCTCGGAGTACATTTGTTCGCACCACATCCCTTGCCTTCATAGCATCGGTCATCTGAATCTTTATATCTGTATGTAATGACATAAGTTTATTATATAATGACTATATGGACTTGACGACTATATTAATGATATCGATTCTAGTAGGAATTGGTGTGATAATTTTACGTAAAAAAGAAACAGTTGCTGACCCAACAGTAATCGCAGAAAATGCTCGTCTAAAAGCAGAGGTGAGTCAAAAAGATCAATATATTGGTGAGTTAAAAAGCGAACTCCAAAAAGAAACTACAAAAAAAGACGAACTCACAGGTAAAGGTAAAGTACAATATGCTGAAAATGCCAATTTGAAAGCAGAAAATTCTATCTTACTAAAAGATGTTAGCACATTTAAAGCCACCGAAGGTAGTAGAAAAAAAGAATTTGAAGAGGGTATTCAAAAAGTTGCTAATGCAGAGACTGCCTTAAAACAAGAAAGAGACAGGGTGATAAGAGAAGATGAAGCAAAGAAAGAAAAGGAAAAAGAGGAAAGAAATAGAATTTGGGCAGAACACGAAACACGAGTCAAATCCATTTTATCAGAACTATGCAAATCACCTCAGTATAGTTTCCCGTACTGGGATAACACTAACCCACCTATTGAATTTGGTGGCAGATTCAAACCAGATTCTCTTGTCGAATTTTTAGATCAATATGTAATTTTTGATGCAAAAAAATCAGAATCTGATATGCAAGGTTATATAAATACTCAAGTAAAAACAACAGTTGAAAAAATTAATAGTAATCCAAAGGTATTTAAATGGGTATTTTTTGTCATACCGTCAGAATCTATGAAAAGTGTGAAGAAATACTGGCATCACGAACAAGGTTACGAATTCTTTGTGTTATCACCAGAAGCACTTGATATAGTATTAACCACATTTAAAAAAATAAAATCTTATGAAATAGCTCAGAAACTAGACCCTCAAGATAGGGAGAATATTGTTAATATAATTGCGTCATTTGATCAACATATAAACCTTAGAAATACTTACGATATTATTGCTTCCAAAATGGGTGTCGACGTTTTAAAAAAGATAGGTGTATTAAAAAATGATTTAAAAGATGAAATTTCTCTCAAGAAAAATAATATACGTACACCCAACTTTGCGCCTACCGAAGTGCAGAGTTTAATGCTAAATACCGAATCTCAAGAAAATGCAATGGAAGAAATTATTTCCCCTAAGCCTGAAATTGCGCCTGAGAACGTTAAGATTATAAAAAGGATTTCTAAAAAATAAGATGTTGCCTTCAGGCAGCGAGTGAGCGTGGAAATATATTTACACAGCGAGCGAGTGAACCTGAAGCAACGAGCGAAGCGAGTTGACTTTGGACAAACCGTCAGTAGAATAGTGAGCCTATGGTGGAAGCTGAAGTAATTAAGAAAGTCACTAAAAAGACTCCTGCGAAGGCCTCTAAGACCCTCTTCGCTGTCTTCGCTACCGGAGGCAAACAGTATCGCGTGGTAGTAGGGGATAAGGTCAAAATTGAGAAACTTTCTGACACACATAAAGAAGGGGATAAACTTATTTTCGACAAAGTACTTCTGGTAGACGACGGAGCAAGCGAAGCGACCATCGGCACGCCCTTTATCAAAGGCGCGGAGGTAAAAGCCACTTTAGAAAAAATTGCTCGATATAAAACTATCGATGTTATTAAATACAAACAGAAATCCCGCTATTTCAAAAAATACGGCCACCGCCAGCCTTATTTTGAAATTAAGATAGATTCTATTACTTAGTCCTATGCAAAAAGGCGTTTTTGAGGGTTTCGGGGTCGGCGTATTCGAGTTTTTTATGGGTTATGTTATAATTGCATAATGTTAACAGCAGTCTATAAAAAAGTACGTTCTGGTTATGTGGCCTGGGTTGAAGAAATTCCCGGGGTTAATACACAAGGCCACACAAAAAGAGAAACGAGAGAAAATCTCGAAGATGCTCTGAAGGAATTTGTTGCCGCACGACGTATGCTCACTAAGCGCGAAAAAGCCACGCCAGGCAATTTAGTACGCGAGCGCCTTCTCGTCTAACTTAAGATGAAGCGTAGAGACCTTGAGCAGTATCTACGCCAGCACAAATGCTATTTACTTAGAGAGGGTAGTAAACACTCGGTTTATCATAATACAGACAACGGACAGACTTCTACTGTCCCACGTCACACGGAAATATTTAGTTCGCTTATAAATAAAATTTGTAAGGACCTCAGCATTCCGGCACCTTACAAGAAGTAAAACTACTACCAATCATATACGTTATTAGTTCACGGTCGTGAGTTATTAACGTATTATAACAAAAATAAATAGTTTACTTAGTCCTATGCAAAAAGGCGTTTTTGAGGGTCTCGGGGTCGGCGTATTCAAGTTCGGCGCCAGTTGAGAGACCTCGACCCAAGGTAGAAAATATCAAGGGTAGCCCTTGATATTTTTGTTTGATGAATTCGGTGGTATTTTCACCATCAATATTTGCATTCATGGCTAGAATAATCTCTTTAATATCTTTAGCATTTTTGATTCTCGTGTCCAGTTCTTTAATCCTAATTCTCTTTTCCGGTTCCTTCTCAAGAATCGGCACTACGCCGCCTAAGATAAAGTAAAAGCCCTTATAACTGCCGCTCTTTTCCACCGCTTCAAAATCAATGTCTCGAGGCACAATCATGAGCATCGAGCTGTCTCTGGTATCATCCGCGCAGATGGAGCA
>CAZYLR010000073.1:0-2778 GCA_964648835.1 uncultured Candidatus Saccharibacteria bacterium
TTTTTGCACCCAGAAATTTTTTTAATATCGCTCCTGTAATATTATATGGAATATTGGCAATAAGTTTGTAATGTTCAATTTTCAGTTTAAAATTTAAAATATCATCGTGCACTAACTCAAGTTTCCCAGCTTTAATTTCTTTATAAAATTTTTCTTTTAGAAACTCAAAAAGTGCATCATCTTTTTCTACAGCTATCACCTTACAGCCGACAGCTAATAGCTTTTCGGTCAAGACTCCCTCTCCAGGTCCGATTTCAAGCACCGCATCATCCGGGACCAAGTCTCCCGCTTCAACAATTTTTGAGATTGCTCTCTCCGATTTCAAAAAATGCTGCCCCAATGATTTTTTCGCTCTCATACCCTTTTTCTCCCACTTGGAGGCTGAGCCTCCAAGTGGCTATTTTCAAGTTCTTTTAGGAATTCTTTTCTTCTGAGCATATTTTGAAGGGACTCCAAGGCAAAAGTTTCATAATCCTTCCTATTTTTAAATTGCCCTAAAGTTAAATCTTTATTGCAGAATCCGAAATCACTTTTTGCTTCAATATACTCTTTCCAACTTGATTTCGTGAGTGCCTCGCTACTGTATTTATGTACCTTATTGTTTAAATTTACATAGGCACTTGCATACAAGAGATATTCATTGGAATTAATGTGATTGGCTTTAAATCTTCCCTGAAACAAGGAGCCGCTTCTCCCACGTTTTTCATTGAAGTACATTGTGTAGCCGGTACCGAGTCTATGCATAAACTTCTCAATGCCGCGCTCCTCAAGTTGTGTAAGAATGAAATGGAAATGGTTTGGATTTAGGCTATACGCAATGAATTGCACCAGCGGTGGATCAGGTTTCCCTTTCTTATTTTTATTAAATGACTTTTCAAATATGCTTCCAATCGGATTGATAGTGTTGAATGCGTGCATGCTTTGGAAAAATCTCTCTAAATCATGTTTATCAGAGAATATGGGTCGCTTATCTACTCCTCGGTTGTAGATGTGGTAAAACTCGTTTTCTACGAAAGCAACTTTTCTAATAGTCATAGTCCTATTCTACCACTTGGAGGCTGAGCCTCCAAGTGAGTTCTTAGCCCTTTAGAATTCGATTTTGAGAAGTGGTCTTCTGGGCAGACTGTACTTGTCGAAAGTTTCTTCTTCCACTAATGTTTCGGGGATATCGAAAATAAACTTCGAAGGAATATTGACTTGTCTATTGCCAAACAAGGTGCGGGTCTCGGCGTATGACAGAAACATTTTCTTACGCGCGCGAGTGAGCGCTACGTAGAAGAGTCTGCGTTCTTCCTCACCGTCCTCATTTTGGTGTGGCCCGCCCGCCTCGCTGCGCGAAGCGCGGCGGGCGGGAAAGAGTCCGTCTTCAAGCCCGGCAATGAAGACGATATCGAACTCCAGTCCTTTGGAAGCATGCGCGGTCATTAAGCGTACTGCATTCTTCTCATCTCTCATTTCATCTTGGTCACTCTGGAGAGCGGCATCCGCAAGAAAATTTAGAATCCCTTCTGTCGGAGATTCGTTGTCGTATCGGGAAGCGAAATTTGACAGCTCGTAGGCATTCTCGAGCCGAGCTCGACCTTCATCTCCGCTATTCTTCCACTCTTTTTCTAGTCCGGATGCTTTGATAATGAAAGAGATAGTCTCGCTTGGTCTCTTTTGTGTAGCGGCCTTTTCAATTTCTCTAAGTAAGGTTCCAAAGTTTTCGAGTTTGGTCTTCATTGAAAGCGGCAACAAAGACTCGTCACCCGAAAATATTTTCAGCACCGTTGTTTTGCCTAAACCGCGCGCTGGCACATTGATAATACGCCTCTTGTCCGAGAGACTATCCGGATTTAGGGTAGCGCGCAGATACGAGATAATGTCCTTGACCTCCTTGCGTTCAAAGAAACGTGTGCCCAGGAGTTGGTAAGGGATATTGCGGTTCATGAATGCTTCCTCAAGCACCCGCGACTGGAAATTGGCTCTATAAAGCACCGCAATCTCTCCCGGCGATGTGCCCTTTTTTATAAGTTCTGCCGCTTTGTCTGCGATAAATTCCGCTTCACCCACCTCGTCGCCTCCTCCGAATAAGCCAATTTTCTCACCCTCGGCATTAGTCGTGAAAAGATTTTTTTTAAGCCTGATTTTGTTTTTTTCTATCACGGCATTGGCTGCCTCCAAGATAGTTTTGGTAGAACGATAATTTTCTTCCAGAGTGATGACTTGGGCATCAGGATAGTCTTTCTCAAAGTCGAGAATATTTTTGATATCAGCTCCGCGCCAAGAATAGATATTCTGGTCGATGTCTCCGACCACGCAGATATTCTTGTTTTTTCCTACCAACATCTTTGAGATCTCGTATTGGACACGATTGGTATCCTGGTATTCGTCTATGTGGATATATTCCCAGATATTTTGGTAAAACTCGCGCACCGCGCGATTGTCATTTAGGAGATTCATAGTCTTGACGAGCAGATCATCGAAGTCGAGCGCGTTATCTCTCAAGAGTATCTTCTCATAGCTTGGCCAGACTTGTTCCACTACGTTTGAAAAATACCCATACTCCCCCCTGCCGCCGTAATCTTCCGCACCGATGCCCTTGCCTTTCTCCTTGGAAATTATGCCCAATAAGCGAGCAGGGTCATGTGTCTTTGGATCAAGTCCAAGAGTTAGAAGCGCCTCTCTCACCGCTTTTTTGCTATCGTCTCGGTCAAAAATGGTGAAGTGCCTCTTGATGCCCGCTTGTTCCGACTGTTCTCGCAGGATATAAACTCCAAGCGAGTGGAAAGTGCTTAC
>CAZYLR010000074.1:0-2739 GCA_964648835.1 uncultured Candidatus Saccharibacteria bacterium
TTTGTGATAGAGCCGGCGCCGCTTGCATCAAAAGCCCATCCGGCAAGACCGATGTCTCTCTGTTTAAGGTAATTAAGGAATTCAAGCGGCCTGCTGATGTCTGTTGCAGTATTGGCGCACCAATCGTCGTTTGTATTTGATCCCCAAGCAGTAATGAGGAATGGATGCGTGGCGGCAAAGGTACCAAAACGTGCTTGCCAGTCTGACTCGTATGGTCCTTTGTTTAGAAATGGGTGTGCCGAGTATGCAAGCTGACCCGCAGAGTCAATAACCCCGCCTGGAAATCCTTCAAAGCTGGCTCCTATACCTTGCGCGATAATCACGTTCCGTGCTCCTGTTGCACGAACAGCACTGATGACCGCATTGACTCCCACAAAATTCCAGCCATTTGGGCCAACATTCGTGCCGCCATTCAGCCAGTATCCCCAACCGGTCGCATTGTGTGTCCAATACGGTTCGTTCAGCGTCTCAAAGATGACTCCGCGGTCATTCTTGAAGAGTCCTGCGAGTGTTTCGTTGGCGCGAAGCGTGGAGGCCGAGTCGAGCGGCGTATCAGGATTGTGCGAATTGAGGTAGACTCCCGCTCGGTCATTCCGTCCCGCAAATGGTGACACGATGACGATGTATCCGCGATCTCGTGCGCGCTTTACTGAATCAGCGACCATCTGTACGTAGGCGGAATCGTAGTACGGGCTCTGCGGGTCAAGCAGTGCTTGGCCGAGGTTGAGGCGTATGGTGTTGGCTCCCCACTGCGGGAGAACAGAGAAAACGTCGTTACCGCTCGCAAAAGCGCCTCTGGCGAAGTAGTAGTCTCTAGAGTCTTTCCTTTTTTTACAAGAAACTTCGTCAGCATGTCCGGGCGAACTGCAAAACGCAAGGTCGGCATCGGTGTACTGGGATGATTCAAATACAACCCCCTTCATGATGAATGGTTGCCCGTTTCTTAGTATCTTGTTTCCCTGAACAGTGATGACATCGTTTGAAGGAGGCGGGGTTACTCCAACTCCCACCCTCGCACTGCACGTCGCACTGCCTCCCGCTCCCGTGACTGTCGCGGTGTATAGAGTGGAGGAGGTTGGTGAGACTGACTTGGTGCCGGCGGCAATCGGGGTCATCGCACCAACACCTTGGTTGATGGTACCGGAGGTTGCGTTCGTGCTGGTCCAGGAGAGCGTGGATGAGTTGCCTGCGGTGATGGAGGCGGGAGATGCTGTGAGGGTGCAGGAGGTTCCTGTTGGGGTTATGACTTTCTCAAGATATCTCTCAACGCTCCACCCGGAGATGCCCCTGTCCCAGTCTATCTGCCAAAAAGTGTAGTTTGCTGTCTTGGTGGGACCTCCGACAATAGTACCGAGAGATCCTAGAGGTACTGTGCCGACTTTCGTTCCGGAACCTGAAGGTGTGGCGCGGACGTTGAGGATGGCTGTGGTCTTGACGCGGTCGCCGTGGGAGAGGGCGGCTGGGAGAGTGCCGAGGAAGTACTGCTGGAAGAGCCGGCCAATTCCGCCGCCTGACTGTCCGCACGCAAAACCTTCGAGCGTCCTCGGGGTACCTATGAGATCTTTGACTATGGTTGTCGTTAAATCAAAAGACCAACCCACAGCTCCGTTAAGTTTTTTGTCTTTAAAGTAATGAAATGCCTTAAGAGGCATATCGAGCGGTACCACTGTACACCATTCTTCAGTCGTATTGCCCGCGCGCAACGTATTTTGATTCCACTCAGTAACAAGAGTAGGGTGCGTGGTAGCGAAGTTTCCGTAATTAGAGTCCCACCCTCCATGATTGTCTACTCCAGGAACTCCTGCTTGCGAATGTCCCACCATAGAGAAGTACGTATGCACACCATAGGCAAGTTGGCCTAAGGAGTCGCTAAATCGCTGCGACTGGTTGAGATACTTAGAATAATCTTGGCCCAGCGCGTTGACAATAACCACGTTTCTGGAGCCGGCACTGCGCATACTCGCTATGATTTGATTAATGCCTACATATTGTTTGCCACTCACGGTACCTCCATTAAGATACGCATTCCAAGTTGGACCAAACGGCTCCCCAAAAAGCTCGATTATGATGCTACGGTCATTTCCGAATAGTTCTGTGAGTTTGAGTGCCGCGCGCTGTGTCCCCGCATCTGGCATGCCATCATTGTTGGGTTCACCGCTTATCGAGTTTTCTTGAATTGAGAGGATAACTACGAAGTTTTTACTGCGCGCTAATGCAACACCCGCAATAATTTTATCTATATATTCCTGAGTATAGAGCGCGTGTTGTGAGTCAAGTCCTCGCGCACTCAGTTTAAACAGAATTGTGTTAGCGCCAAAGCTTTTTGCGTAATCAAGAAGTGTTGACCCGGACGTTTGAAAATGATCATACGCGTTGAGGTAGGAGGTGTATGGTCCGCCATTGTTGCCCACGAGAAGCCACTCGCGCGGCGCAACAAACGACATAAGTTGCACACCATGGACTTCAAACGACTGCCCGTTTCTTAGTATCTTGTTTCCTTGGACGGTAATGATGTCTGATGAAGTTGTGGTATTCGACACCGTCACGCTCCTCACAGCACTCCATCTCGTGTTGCCAGCCGCATCCCGCGCGACGGCTCTGATGGTGTGGGTGCCGTTGGTAGCGGTGGTTGAGTTCCATGCTATTGAGTACGGAGCGGTGGTGTCTTCTGCTCCGACGTTTGTGCCGTCTACCTTGAACTGCACGCCGACTACACCAACATTATCTGACGCGTTGGCG
>CAZYLR010000075.1:0-2694 GCA_964648835.1 uncultured Candidatus Saccharibacteria bacterium
TCCTTAAGAATATTTTCGAGAAAGGCGGGTGCGGAAACTTTATTGAAAGGGTCGGCTATGACTATATCCGTTTTGAAATTATTTCTGGCAAGTTCTGCGAGACCTTTAAGAGCGGAGCCGCCGCCGACTAAAATTACTTTTGAGACAGTCTTGTTATATTTCTTCTCAAAGGCCAAAAGGGCATTATTGACTTCGGAAAAGATATGGTCGAGGGTTAAAATGATGACATCGGTCAGATTTTTATCCTTTCCTGCCGCTCCCACTTGCCGCTTCATGATTTCTGCGCGCTCCAAAGAGAGCCCCATAGATTTGGAGATGGTGAGAGTGATATCCTGCGAACCGCGATTGATAGTATGGGAGGAGCGAATAACCCCGCGCTCGACGACGTAGAGTTTGGTCGAGGCCGCGCCTATATCCATAATCATCACCGGCCGAAGCGCCTCATCAAGCACTGCGCGCATAGTACTAAATATTTCGATTTCAAAAAAGCCGGCTTCCAGTCCGCTCTTGGCCACAATTTCTTGATACCGAGCGATAGTCTCGTTGTGTATGGCCACAATCAGAACATCAACCTTGGAAAGAGCGGCCGAAGCCTTAGTTGTCCCGGCTGACGAACGTTCTTCCGTAGTAGTATATTCCGAGGAATCCTCTTCCCGCACTTCGCTTTTGGGAATAACAGACCAATCAAGCATCACTTCGGAAATAGGCACCGGAATATATCTGCGCGCCTCAAGCGGCACCATGACTGCAAGTTGTTTGGAGCTGACAGCCGGCATTTCAATCACCGACATCAGAGACGAGGCGAACGGGATGGAGATACCGCACTTCTTGGTGGTGATATTGACCTCTTTTTCTCTCATCAAATCTGTCAGTGCTTGGGCGATATTGTCTGTTGTAAGTATAACTGCCTGGCCCACACCGACACCGACATAAGGACCTAGGGCCAATTCACCGTATGTCTCGAGCACAGCCTGGCCATTTTTCTTTTTTATCTGGACTATCTTGATAGCTGAAGAGCCGATGTCGACGCCCAAAGCTGAGGATTCGCCTTGATTGAAAAATTTAGAAAAGAATGTCATGTGTTCTATAATATCACAATCTTTTCATGTATCCCGTTAGAAGCACCGATATATAAGCCTATTATTTTATATGTTATTCAGAGATATGAATAAGTTAGCTTCTAACGGGATGTATTTTCTCTCCCGTATTAAAGATTTATTCACCGACTTTCTCTTCCCTAAAAGCAGAAAAGTTTTGGAACTGGAAGCGCTCTCCGCCGGAGTACTTCTTGAGACTTTACCGCCGGCTCTACGTCTGAAAGATAAATACACCATGGCGCTTTTCGATTATAGTCACCCTCTCGTCAAGGAAATTATCTGGGAACTTAAATATAACGGTAACGTCCGGATAGCCGAAAAGCTTGGAGAGATTCTCTACGACCACATTCGTCACGAGCTTCTAGACCTTGCTCTTTTTGAGAAATGGGATAAGCCAATATTAATGCCGATACCTATTTCAGATAAACGACGATTCGAACGAGGATGGAATCAGTCTGAACTCCTCTCCGAAGATGTAATGAAACGTGATAGCGAGAAAATATTTAGATATATGCCAAGACAACTTGTTAAAATTCGCCACACCGAGAGCCAAACCAAGACGGCGTCAAGAAGTGAGCGTCTTGGGAATCTCACCAATTCGATGGATGTCTTAAATAGAGTGCCTGTGGCAGGAGAATGCGTTATTGTTCTTGATGACGTTACCACGACCGGCTCGACTTTTGTCGAGGCGCGGCGCGCTTTGCGCGCCGCCGGCGCGAGGAAAATTTTGTGTGTCGCTGTCGCCCACTGATTACCTCGTTCTAAGTAAAGTATTAACCAGCACAACGCCCGCAATATTATAGTCGGCCCATTCCGGTGCCGGCACTTCACTTTCCGGTTTGAGAGTACCTGTCACCGCGATAGTGTCTTCCGCCTTCAGATCGGAGTTGGCATCCTGGATACGACTGATGTCGAGAGCGTAGTGGAGACCGTCACGACTCCTGACACCAAGAGCGCATGTTTCGAGTGTTTCGACTCCTTCCTTAAAGGGCAAACAGCTGAAGTTGCCGGTGATGGTAATCATTCCGTCGATCTCATCGTTGACAATCTTGTCCCAACCCTTAAACAAGAGGAAACCGAAGATACCCAAGGCGACAAGCACCACGAGCCAGATGGCGTTCCTGCGGACAAAGTTCTCATTATCAAAATCGTTCATATATCGGATATTATATCAACACTTCGTCGGTAAGCAAGCCCCCTCACCTTTGAAAGTACCTTTTACCTTTTAGTTTCTCAGGCAGCAAATCTTCCTTGGTATATTTTTCGTAACCCTCACTATACCCAAGATCTTTCATAAGTTTAGTCGGGGCATTGCGGATTTTGAGAGGAATAGGTAAATTGCCATGTTCTTTGGCATCAGAAAGGGCCGCAAGGTAGGCATGGTAGACAGCCCTATCTTTCGGCGCCAAGGAGAGATAGATCGCTCCGTGAGAAAGATTTATACCCGCTTCGGGATAACCTACAGTCTCCACCGCTCGGAACACGGCATTGGCCAGAGGCAGAGCGTGGTTATCTTCCATACCGATATCTTCGCTAGCAAAAATAACCATTCGCCTGGCAATGAATTTAGGGTCCTCACCGGAATCAATCATTCGAG
>CAZYLR010000076.1:0-2687 GCA_964648835.1 uncultured Candidatus Saccharibacteria bacterium
GCGAACTCACGAGTTCACTCCTAAAATTCTGCTAGTCTACTCGTATTATACCACCTGTTGTTACTTTAAGTCAATAGACGCTCCGACGTCATCGATTTCACAAACCCCGCCAACACACGCCAGTTCCGACTTCTGGTCAAGCTCATTGGCCACTTCATACGTTACAATTTTGGAGAAATCAATATTGCCGAAACGTTTGAGCATCTCATTGTACGTCTTCTCGTCAATAGCCTCATACGGCGCGAGTTTATAGACATGACTCTCTCTCGGCAGAAAGGCTAATCCTCCGACGATATCCCAATTTTTATAAATCCAATTGGCCACGTCTATCCATTCATCATCGCCGATGGAAATAGTAGTGGAGGGATTGTGCTCCGTAAAATTTTCTTTAACCATCTTCCAGTATTCCAGCTGGTCAATCGCGCTTTGGTCATTTTTAAATATTGCCCGGTCTGGAGCTTTCACCGGAAAGTCCAAGACAAAAGTGGTGGCATTTTCCATGGTTTGACCGACTTCCGGATGAAACGGCACACCTTGGTCGCGAAGCATTTTGAAAAGTGAATCGGTATTGGAAATGCGCACACGCCTGATGTAGAAGGCGGAATGTCTCGGATGAATGCCGGAGGAAGAATCGACCGTTTGAGAAAGATTACCCGATGGCTTGACACAGGTCACGCAGGTGGACTGATTGATACTAAAGCGCCTGGCATATACTTTATTTATTTTAATGGCCTCATCGCGCAATTTTTGCATAACTTCCGGTTTACGCACAGCGGGACAATCCCACTGGCCGGTGATAGAAACGCCGAGCAGAGCTTCCTTGGCGCAATTCTTGTGCCACTTTTTGGAAAGATACGGAAAATTAGTGAGCGACGCCTGGTATGTTCCGAGAATAGTAGCAACTTTTAATTTGCGTAAAAGAGTGGCCTCCGTATCTTCCGCGCGCGCCACAATTTCTGACAAATTACAAAATTGTTTGGATTGCAAAATAATCTCTCCGCATGGATTGCCTCCCCAGCGCGGCATTGTCTCTGAAGTAAACTGGGCCAGACGGCGTTTAGGCAAAGTGAACTGCAGACCGCCGCGATTATATATTCCTCGTTCGCCCGAACCAGATTTCATAAGCGCAATCCACTCGTCCATAAATTCGGTATTGGTCGGTTTGGTCTCATAGACGGCAGAGTTATTGGCAAGCATTCGCTGCGGTTCCGTATGCCAAAATTGTCCCTTCTTAGCATCACGAATCGCATTATCTTCCAGGTCAGAGAGGGAAATCATGGCGCTTCGGCGCACACCTCCGGCTACAACGATATTGCCGATTTCACAGATAATATCGTGAGCATCAATGTTTTCCAGCCGCTTGCCTTGTCGGGCAAGCATTTTTCTTCTGGTAAAAGCGAGCAGTTCGCGCAGCGGCTCGGGTCCAGAAGATTTGCCCCCCATAGTTTTAAGCCGAGCACCTGCGGGACGAAGTTGGGAAAGATCAAAATCAATATCTTGACCATTTGCCCATGTCTCCATACCTAAAGTGAGAGCATCGCACCAACCTTCTTTACTATCAGGCACCACGAATGTCGACAGTTTTTTGCCGGTCTGGCGTTTAATCTGCGGAAGCTTCTGAATATTTTCACTTTCCACTGACCAACCGGCGCCAGTACCCGACATCGAGATATACATAATCTCGGCAAAATCACGAAAACTCTCTGGCGCGATATAAGAACAGTTGTACGCGCATATGTTGTTGACGCGCGCAGCCTTGCCCGCGAATTGCAAGAGTCGCATGGACGGCATAGCCTCTTGTTTCAAGATAGCATCTCTCACTTCCGCGTATTCGGCATCTTTTAATTTCTGGCCGAGATTCTCTTTCATAAAGTCCATGTATCTGTCCACTGTCTCTATCCAAGTTTCTCTACGATTTTCTTCCTCAATCCATTTGGAATAAGTACGATAATAAATAAATTCGCCAAGTTGATTTCGAAAATACTTCTTACTATCTGCGGCAAGTTTTTTAACTTTTTGCGGAACTTCAATACCCTTGTAACGGAGCTTGGTTCTCTCCTCGCGATAGATAATATAAGCCTTGGCAGTGGTAAGAAATTTCTGGAGCATGAGTTCTGCCTCCACTAGATCTTGCACTCCCTCTACTGTCGGGGTTGCAACTGTCCCGTCCTCTTTCTCTACCAACAATTTCTTCGAAACAGCTTCCGCCACTCTTTCTGGCGCGCCACTCTCAAACTCTCCGGCAGCGTGCATGGCTTTTTCTATCGCACGAGCAATTTTGTTGATGTCAAAAGGAACAACCGAGCCGTCTCGTTTTATGATGGAGAAAATTTGTGTTGGTTTAAGAGAAGAGACGGGTTTTTTCATGATGTTGGTATGTTATATAATAATGGTCGGTACATTATAGTACGGATGAACATCTTTAGGTAAGAAAAAACTGGGGAAATAAGATAGTGAAACAAAAAAGACCTTCTTGCAAGGGCACACCGATGAATTTATATGACATTTCAAGACAAAATATATGCCATAGTGGCGACCATCCCTAAAGGAAAGGTTTTAACCTACCAAGAGGTGGCCAGAAGGGCAGGGAAGCCGATGGCGTATCGGGCTGTGGGAAATATTTTAAATAAAAATGTGGACCCAAAAGTGCCATGCCATAGAGTGATACGCTCTGATGGGGAAATTGG
>CAZYLR010000077.1:0-2634 GCA_964648835.1 uncultured Candidatus Saccharibacteria bacterium
CTCAAACCTCTCTGGCTAAAACCTCCGGATCACAGGCTTATCCTGTATATGCCGGTTATTATCTCCGCCCAATAGTCGGCGGAAGAAAAACTCAAGGTATCCACGGTAACAATGGCGTTGATTTAGCAGCTCCCACGGGTGTTCCAATTCTCGCTTCAGCAGATGGCAAGGTTATCGTGTCGCGCGCTGGCGGATACAACGGCGGTTACGGGATTTACGTGGTAATCAGCCACGCGAATGGTACTCAGACCCTCTACGCTCACATGAGCAAAAATAATGTTTCGGCCGGGCAGAATGTTACGCAAGGTCAAGTTATTGGAGCAGTTGGAAGCACTGGTAAGTCCACCGGCCCCCATGTCCATTTCGAAATCCGCGGCGCCAAGAATCCGTTTTAAATCTTCTTACGGGTCTATGATAGGATCATTTGCATGAAAGTTTCCACTCTTTGTTTTCTTGTGAAAGAAGGCCAGATCCTTCTGGCTATGAAGAAACATGGTTTTGGTGTTGGGAAATGGAATGGGGTAGGCGGTAAGGTTAAACTGGGAGAGACCGTTGAGACTGCCGTTTTAAGAGAACTTAAAGAAGAAATTGGAGTAGATGGTGAAGAGAAATATCTAGAATCTAGAGGAATACTTAGATTTCGTTCAGAAAATTCAGATCTGGATTGGAATACACACGTTTATTTTTTGAGTAATTGGCAGGGAGAGCCTACAGAATCTGAAGAGATGAAACCTCAATGGCATGATAACAACCAATTGCCATTTGATAATATGTGGGTTGATGATAAACATTGGCTACCACTGGTTTTAGACGGACAAAAGTTAGATGCTGAATTCTTTTTTGATAGCACGGGAAGCAAGATTATAGATATGCAAATAAAGCAAATTTAGACATCAAATTTTTTGGTGGTGTCTTTAAGAAATAAGATTTGCTTTTGTTATTTCAACTTCAAGGTAAATAGGAAAATTATTGGCGGCAGTTAAAATTGCATCGTTGAAAAAGAAAAACGCCAAAAGAAATAAGCCCATACTCGGAGACTTTAGAAGTTCTTTAAATTGATTCCAATAATTTTTATACTCCTCTTTTAATATAATTTTATTATCAGTTTTTTCCTGCTTTGGTAATTTAAAATATATAAGCATTGGTAAAGAAATAATAAAAAATATAATGGTTGCCGGAAGAAATGTTTGAGCGCGGCCAGCTTCTCCTACAAGATATATTGCGCTAGAAGCTAGCGGCAAGGTTATTACAAGTCCAGCAATCTGTCCTAGCCAATTGCCAGTTTGACCGATGCCAGATATTCGTCCCCACTTTTCTGGTGGCGCAATGTAATGTAAAAGTGCGTTGTAAAAAACAAAAGAAAATTGGTAAAGATAATTTGCAATAAGAAAAAATAATACAGCCAAAAACACTTTATGAGAGAAAAATAGAGTTATAAATGAAACACCAAGAAAAGAGAAAAAAGTCAGAATAGTAATCCAACTAAGGTAATTTTGCTGTTTTCCATTTCTGTCAGCAATGCCTCCCAAAATCGGAGCAGTCAAAAGTAACATTACTGATCCAATTGTAAAAATCATGTTGTACCAAAAATCTGGTACTCCCTTATCTATCACCAACCATTGCGAGAAATATAAAAAGAAAACAATAGTAGTTATTGAATTCGCAAAATCATACAGAGTCCAAAAAAAGACATTTTTCTTGTCCATATTTACATTTTAGTAATAAAGTTTTTGATTTTTAAACATCAAACTTTTTAGGGCGGTATTCGACTGCCTCCAAGATGTGGGCGTTTTCAATTTCTTCACTGCCTTCAAGGTCGGCGATGGTGCGCGCCACTTTTATCATCCGGTGATAGACACGCGGGGAGAAACCGAGCCGTAGGGCGGCGAGGTCGAGTGTCTTTCGCGATTCTTTATCAAGAACAACAAGCGTTACTAAGTCTCTGGCGCTCATTTCTGAATTGCGTGACAACTTCCTCCCTTTTTTATTGAAACGTTCTTTCTGCGCCGCGCGGGCTTGTTCCACCCTGGCTCGGAAAGTCTCACTCTTATCCCCTTCCGAACCGCCGTGTAGGTCCGTCGGCAAGACTCTGTCCACTTCAAGCCAGATGTCGATGCGGTCCATGATAGGGCCAGACATTTTTCGTCTATATCGGGAGAGCGCGGAAGGCGTGCAAATGCATGACTTGCCTCGGAATCCAAAATTCCCGCAAGGGCACGGATTCATGGCGGCTACCAAGAGCACATTCGCAGGAAAGTGCGCCGTGCCTTTGGCGCGCGAGATAGATATCACCTTGTCTTCAAGCGGTTGGCGCAGACTTTCTATCACTCTTCTGTCAAACTCCGGGAATTCGTCCATAAAAAGTACCCCATAGTGGGCGAGAGTAATTTCTCCGGGCCTAGGCGTTGCTCCGCCGCCGACTAGAGAGACATAGGAAGCGGTATGATGTGGAGCGCGGAAGGGAGGGTTGGTGATAAAAGTTTCGGAGAGTGTTCCGGCTACGGAATGAATACTCGTGGCCTCAAGCGATTCTTCAAATGTTAATTCCGGCAGGATGCCTGCGAAAGCTTTGGCGAGCATTGTCTTGCCAGTACCCGGTGGGCCATACATGGCTACATTATGTCCCCCAGCTGC
>CAZYLR010000078.1:0-2606 GCA_964648835.1 uncultured Candidatus Saccharibacteria bacterium
ATAACCATTCGCCTGGCAATGAATTTAGGGTCCTCACCGGAATCAATCATTCGAGCTAGATAATACAGCGCGGCATCAGGTTGACTGGCGCGCATGCTTTTGATAAAAGCGCTCGCGGTATTGTAATGCTCGTCCCCCTTCTTATCGTAACGCAAATGTTTTGACTGGAGCGTATTCTTCAAATTATCGATAGTGACCTTACCGTAAAGTTTGTGTGTATTTTCAATCATAGCGATGGCTTGTCTGGCGTCCCCTGCCGCCATTCCTATCAACCAGTCCATTGCTTCTTTATCCATTGAGAATCCGGTACGTTCTATAATCTCCTCCATTTCTGCATCAGACAATTCATTTAAGACAAAGACCCGACAGCGCGACAAAAGAGCCGGAATAACTTCGAAGCTTGGATTCTCGGTCGTGGCTCCTATGAGAGTTAATTTACCCGACTCGACAAAGGGCAGGAGAAAATCTTGCTGGGCTTTATTAAACCGATGAATCTCGTCGAGAAACAAAATTTTCGGACCGAAAAGCCCGCCCTCGGAATCAATAATCTTTTTGATATCTTCTTTGCCCGCGGATACTGCCGAGAGTTGGTGATACTCGGCGTTGAGAGCCTCAGCATATATTTTTGCCAAAGTTGTTTTACCAACCCCGGGCGGTCCCCAGAAAATAAAGGAGAAAAGATGTTTCTTCGCTATGGCGATTTCAAATGGCTTCCCTTCTCCCACAAGATGTCTCTGGCCAATAAACTCGCCGAGATTCTTAGGCCTAATTTTAAACGCCAGCGGTTCCATCCCGTTAGAAGTCCGATTCGCCTTAGGCGAATCGGCAGGAATCTCTGATTTCTTACTTCTAACGGGATCCATGACCCTAAATTATACTCCTGCTTTTTGTATTCATGCTTATTCGTACTCAATTGTCGCAGGAGGTTTTTGAGTAATATCGTATAGCACACGGTTTACCCCTCGTACCTTGCCGATGATGGCACTTGAGATTTTCTCCAAAAGCTCATTGGGGATTTTGTGCCAATCAGCACTCATACCGTCTAACGAATCGACCGCTCGTAAGGCTACTACGTATTCGTAGGTTCGACTATCGCCCATGACACCTACCACTTTAACAGGGAGCAGTGCCGCAAATGCTTGCCAGATTTTTTTATATTCACCAGCTTTCTTTAGTTCTTCGATGAAGATGGCATCAGCTTCGCGGAGAATTTGAAGTCGATCTGCGGTAATTTCTCCTACTATGCGTATGGCAAGCCCCGGACCTGGAAAGGGGTGTCGCCATAGTAGTTCTCTCGGTAATCCAAGAGTTAACCCTGCTCTCCGTACTTCGTCTTTATATAAATCTTTTATCGGTTCAAGGATTTTGAAACCCATCTTCGCGGGCAGCGTAAGATTATGATGGCTTTTAATTTTTGCTACTGTTTTTAACGTGGCAGCGGATTCTATGCGATCAGGATAAATAGTCCCTTGAGCTAGATATGCAATCGTGTGCTTTTTAAGCTTACTCTTGATCGCTTTCTCGAATACTTCAATAAAGCTATGGCCAATAATTTTGCGCTTCTGCTCTGGGTCGGAAATCCCTTTTAACCGTTTTAAGAAAAGCTGGCTGGCATCTATGACGTGCAACTTTTTGAAACCGTGTTTACGCAGGTACGAAGCTACCTGTTCAACTTCTCCTTTGCGGAGAAGCCCAGTGTCCACAAATACTGCATGTAAGCGATTGCCAATGGCTCTATGGATAAGCGTAGCGGCTACTAGTGAATCAACGCCACCTGAAATACCTACAACTACATGTTTATCTCCAACCTCGCTCTTAACCTCTGCAATTATGTTTTCTGCTACCGAGCTGATCTTCCAATTCCTCTTGGCTTTACAGATTAAGAAAAGGAAATTTTTTAATAATTTCTCTCCGTGCTGAGTATGAGTTACTTCTGGATGGAACTGGATGCCGTGAAAATTGCTCTTTGAATCAGCAAAAGCGGCATATTTGCAGCCAGTAGTAGATGCTGTCTGCTTAAATCCTTTAGGCAATGCCGATACTTGATCGCCGTGAGAGAACCACACAACTTCTTTTGAGGAGAGCGCCTGGAAAATTCCTTTCTTGTCTTCAATACTTAAAATCTCTTTGCCGAACTCTCGATGTTTTCCTTTATTAACCTTGCCACCGAGCATGTGTGCCATAACTTGATGGCCGTAGCAGATGCCAAGAACCGGAATACCGAGCTTAAATATTTCTTTGTCAGGTCGAGGACTGTCTTTCTCTAACACCGATGCGGGTCCACCAGAGAGAATGACACCAACAGGATTATGTTTCTGTATTTCCGAAGCGGAAGTATTAAAAGGCAAAATCTCGGCTTTTACGCCGAGATCCCGCACGCGCCTTGC
Organism: uncultured Candidatus Saccharibacteria bacterium; assembly: GCA_964648835.1. Taxonomy (GTDB): domain Bacteria; phylum Patescibacteriota; class Minisyncoccia; order Phycocordibacterales; family Zambryskibacteraceae; genus UBA5004. Next base: position 2,388 of record CAZYLR010000078.1, read on the forward strand.
TATGAGATGGGCAAACTGACTTCCAAAATTGAGGATTATGACCATAGTAAATAATATCACTAATTATTGGCCAAATGAACCTTATTTTACTTAGGTTCAAAGTTGCCAATCTGGCGGTGATCTCGGGTTAAGTGCCCCACCAGCGAGACCTTGTAAGGGTATTCTAGCATCTTTCGATCCTTGAGATTGAGGTACTCGGGTCGGGTCTAAATACGGCTT
>CAZYLR010000079.1:0-2562 GCA_964648835.1 uncultured Candidatus Saccharibacteria bacterium
CTGGTATTGTGGTGAGTGAACCAGAACAGAGGGAAAATACCACTCGTTTTGTTTTTCAGGCAGACAACGGAGAAAAAGTTTTGGTGAATACAGATTTATATAGCCCTGTCCAGTATGGAGACCAAGTTCGAATGGAAGGCAAACTAGATGAGCCGGGTATTATAGAGGATAAAAATGGAAGTCGGCCATTTGATTACAGCAAATATCTCTCGAAAGACGACATTTATTACACTCTAAATTTCACGGAAGTCGAAGTGCTCTCCGGTGGTCATGGCAATCCTGTCAAACGCATACTTTTTAAAATAAAAAGAAGTTTTGTGAGGAAGACCAAACAAGTTTTGGCAGAACCGTATGCTAGTCTCCTTTCTGGCCTCATAGTCTCCGGCAAAGAGGCGATGCCGAAGGATATTCTCGAAGAATTTCGTCGGGCGGGCGTGATACACATCGTGGTGCTCTCCGGTTACAACATCACTATCATCGCCGAGTTTATTAAAACTGTCTTCAGAAGCTCCGCTTTCTCTGTTGTCGGTATTATTCTCTTTGTTATCATGACGGGAGCCGAAGCCACAGTTGTACGTGCGGCACTGATGGTTCTCACCGTGATTTTCGCCAAAATGTTTCGCAGAAAATTCTCTGCTCCGCGGGCGCTTCTGGTCGCTGCATTTCTCATGCTTATTCAAAATCCAAAGATTCTAGTTTTCGATCCTTCGTTCCAGCTATCTTTTCTTGCGACATCTGCCCTCATTTTCGTCTCGCCTTTATTGGAAAGACATTTAAAGTGGTGTCCGGAGAAATGGGGACTGCGTTCAACTCTGGCCACTACTCTGGCAACACAAACCATAGTTCTCCCATATCTCATTTACAGTACGGGGAATTTTTCTCTCGTTTCACTGCCGGCGAATATGCTTATCCTGCTTATTATTCCAGCGACTATGCTTGTTGGCTTTATTGCCACACTTGTCGCTTATATATCTCCGATTATTGCTTTGCCATTCTCTTATGCCGCACACTTACTCTTGGTATGGATCCTTGGTGTTTCGCACTATCTGGGCAATCTTTCTTTTGCATCCGTTACTATTCCACCCATGTCTTGGTGGCTGGTTGTTCTGGTTTATCTCGCGATGATTATTTTTGTCTGGCGTTCGAGAAATTTTGTTCCACATTCTGCCAATTAAGATTTGCGAAAAAGGCTTCAATATACTTCTTTTTTTCTCCGGGAGTGTAGTCAGTAAAATAGGCATGCTCCCACATATCTAGTACCAGAATCGGGGAAAGTCCGGTTAAAATTCCCATATGATGCTCATCCACCCAAGCCTCCAGAAGTTGTTTTGATATCGGATCGTAATAGACAATAGCCCAACCCACTCCACGCGTGAGTGCCATGGTTTTGAATTTATCAAGATCAAATCCGGTTTTAGCGAACTCGCCTTCACTTAGAAATGGCTGTGGTCCGCCTTCGAAATGCGCGAAATAGACTTCATGATTCCTCATACCATTGAATTCAAACGGGAACCGGCGATTATACTCCTTCTCTTGCAATAACTCATTGACGTTCTTTACATACCCTGCGTAGAGACCAAGGTGCACTTCAATTGTCTTCTCGCTTATGCCGTTAAGCTTGGGGATGTTAAATTTCTTTTCTTCAAATGTTTTAGCCATAATGACATTATACTATAAGTATGGATTTCATAAGAAAATATCCTAGGGAAATAGTAGTTAGTGTGCTTATTCTCTCCAATATTTTCGTTTGGGTTGCGGTCTATCAGAGACAGCCGAGCAATATCCTCACCGTCTATTTTCTTGATGTTGGCCAGGGCGACGCTATTTTTATAGATTCGCCTCAGCACGGTAGAGTGCTCATTGATGGTGGGGCAAACAGAAAAGTTTTGAGTGAACTCGGGAAGATTTTACCCTTCGCCGATAAGCGCATAGATGTAATGATGGCTACTCACCCGGACAAGGATCATATTGGTGGTCTACCGGAAGTGGTCAGTCGATATGAAGTCGGGGTGTTTCTCGAACCTGGAGTGAAATCAGAGAATACTATCGATGATGAGTTAGAAAGGAGAATAGAAGAGAATAATATTTCCAAGCTACTGGCTAGGAGGGGAATGGTGGTAAATTTTGGTGATGGAGCTAAACTCCAGATACTTTTTCCTACTCAAAATGTTTCGAATTGGGAAACTAACAGAGCTTCCATAGTGGCCAAGCTAGTCTACAGGGATAAGTCGTTCTTATTGACAGGGGACTCACCTATAGCAATTGAAAATGTTTTGGTAAATCTTGATCCAAAAATCTTAGATTCAGATGTACTTAAAGCTGGTCACCACGGCTCACGCACTTCTACTTCACTTGAATATGCCGAAACAGTTTTGCCAGAATACGCCGTCATTTCTGCTGGTAAAGATAACTCCTACGGCCACCCTCATCAAGAGGTTCTCGATATTTTGAATAAAGTTGACGCCCAAATTGTCAGTACTATCGATAGTGGTACCATCAAGTTTGAAACGAATGGCAAGACTTTAAAAATCAAATAATTTTGATGCTAAATCTCGCAAATCT
>CAZYLR010000080.1:0-2532 GCA_964648835.1 uncultured Candidatus Saccharibacteria bacterium
TGTAGCCGGAGTATTGGTCGGTGTTGATGAATCCTGCGACGTCGAGTGCGTATGAAGGAGATGCGCTCCCAATTCCTACGTTGCCCGTGCTCGTGATTCGCATCCGTTCAGTCAGACTAGAAACATTCGTGATGGATCCGCTGTTGTTTGTATAAAAAGCTAAGGCACCATCATAAGTAGTCTCTGGAGTTTCTCGCACACCTCCTACTGCAGCTGTGAGTGTTTCATTAGCCGTATCATAGAAAGACAACAGTGCTGCTCGACCATTTCCCGCTGACGCATTCGTACCTCCTGTCCTGGAAACGCGGAAGATTTCTTTAAGTAGAGTTTCGTTTGCCGCAGAATCCGACACTTCAAGTCTTGCGCCTGGAGTTGTAGCTCCGATGCCGACGTTGCCGCTTTCAAGCACTGTAAACACTTCACTGCCACCGGTCTCAAAGAGGTTGAGGATGTCGGAGGTGCCGGTTGACTGTACAGAGAGCCGTGCACTGGCTGTGGTCGTCCCAATTGAAGTATTGCCTGCGATGTACTGATTCCCCGTCGTCGTCGCCCCGCCTGAAATGGTGAGCCCTCCCGCTTCCGTGCCGTTGCCGATGGTAGTACTCGCGGTCGAGAGAATGCCGCCCGTGAATGAGAGTTTCGTTGAGGTTGCGTCCGATGGGAACGGGTACGCGAAGAACGAGGAGCCCGCGACGTAGTCGGTGCCTGCGATGGCGGCGAGGAGGTTCCCGCTCGTGTCGGTCTTGAGAAGTGAGGAGGTGATGCCGGAGATAGCAAAGCCGGTGGTGGTAGCGCCATTGGCACCGACGGAGAAAACCGTGGATGAGGCAACTTTGAGGTCAAGGAGCTTGCCCGTGAAGCCCGTGAGTGCGTCGGCGCCAATGACCGTGCCGGTGGTGGAGAGATGTTCGACGGAGAGTTTGGCGTATGGGGAGGTGGTGCCGATGCCGACGTTGCCGCTACTATCTATTCTTATCGCCGAAGCTTGGTTGCCTGTCCTCAAATCAAAAGCGGCACCGGTCTTTTGTGGACCAATCCACATAAGGCTATTTGTATAGTCCCATCCAATTTGCGCACCGGAATCATCGCTTGGGCTCCCGAACATGATTCTTCCGACATTAGCGTCTGGTGTCAGAATATGCATTCCCGCATCGGCACTACCCTCAATTGTAAGTTCATCAGCTACAGTGTTTGCACTAACGGTTCCAGCGCTGCCAGACATGACGTGCAACTTTCCGTCTGGACTTGCAGTCCCGATACCCACATTGTTTGTTTGGTAGTCATACACAAGTCCGGAGGTTTCCACCGCCAAACCGCCGGCAAAGGTGGAGGTGGCGGAGGCGCTGCTCCCGACAAAGCGGGTGGCGGTGAGGGAGCCCGTCGTTGTGTCGTCCTGGTCGTTGCGCAGGAAGTTGTCGGGAATCAGATTGAGGCTAATGGTGGAGGTTGCGATGACACTGCCGTTTGCGTTGGTGGAAAGGAGTGAGTTGGTGATACCGGTGATGGCAAAGTTCGTCGAGGTCGCGCTTGTGGTGGTGGCGAGGGTGAATACTCCCGTTGACGCCGTGGAGGCGCCGATTGCTGTCGAGTTGATCGTGCCTCCAGAGATGGTGAGATCGTCCGCCACTTCGCTGTCAGCCCAGTCGAATGAGAGGGTGCCGGTGTTTTGGAGTGCTCCCTTGTCGACACTTCCAGACGAGGAGATGGTGAGGGCGTCGGAGATGTATGCGTCAGAGAGTGTGGAAGACGCAGAGACAAGACCGCCCACCGCTTGGAGCGGGCCCGTCAAGGAGCCGATGTAGAGCGAGGTCGTCGTGGCGTTGGTGGAGAGGAGGTGCGGGAAGGTGTTGGTCGAGGTGGTGGTGGCAGTGAAGTGAGATGCGACCGTTTCCCCGACGACGGAGAGTTTTGCAAAGGGAGACGTGGTCCCGATGCCGACATAACCGGAGGAATCGATGCGCATACGTTCATTCGAGATTGCGTCTCCCGCAGTAAAGAAACGTATGTCAGCACTTGAACTTGCGGCGACGATTGAAAGACCGTCTGAATTCCCAAGACCGGACCAGAGATAACCACGATTTGCATAGACGCCGGCGACCGTGCTAGCCCCTCCTATACCGACTGATAATTTGGATCCGCTTTTGTTTATAGCGTAGTAGTCTGAATATCCGGCCGCCCCTGTACTTTGGATTGTTGACCACGCCCAATCACCTCCAATAGTAAGTGGAGAATTTGGAGATGTAGTTCCAATTCCCAGATACCCACCAGCAGATACTGTGAGGAGGCGTGAATTCGTGGAGGAAGAGAGCGCAAAAATATCATTCGATCCTGCTGAGCCGGTAATGTGAAGCTTCGCCGAAGGCGTCGTCGTCCCTATCCCCACATTCCCCGCAAAGTACGCATTGCCGGTCGTCGTGGCACCTCCCGAAATGGTGAGGCCGGTTGTCTGTCCTCCTGCACCGATAGTAGTCGAAGCATAGAGCCCCAATCCTGTGGTGGTGGCATTGCTTGGGAACATCCAGTCGAGTGTGA
>CAZYLR010000081.1:0-2527 GCA_964648835.1 uncultured Candidatus Saccharibacteria bacterium
AACCGATGCGAGAAGTGATTTTATTGAGTAGCCAAGCCAAAATTCTTTTGTCGCAAGGCGACAAAACGCAAATCCGCGCATTTCTCAAAAATGTCGGCTCGAACTTTATGCTGAATTCAAAACGGCTTGAAATTTCCCCGAAAAACGGCTGGCGAGCCCGCGCCCGCCTGCCAGTCGCTATCGCTCCAGGCGATTGCGGGCAGGTAGCGGGCGAGCCAATGACTTCATTTCCTAACTGGCGGAGGGTAGAGGAGTCGAACCTCTAAGGGCTTGCACCCGCCGGTTTTCAAGACCGGTGCCATACCATTAGGCGAACCCTCCAATCTGCTTACTTTACTCGCTTTGTTCAATCACTTCCACTTTGTAATTCTTGACTACCAGAAAGAGATAGATTATCTCGAGAATGCCGAGGGTGTTTATTAAGAGTATTGCGATAAACCAGTACTTTTGTCTAAGTTCGGCTGAACGCCAAAGGGCAAATCCTTTCCAGACGAGAGTCCACACTATTGTCAGGGCTATGAAGATGGGATGTTCCCCCGCCCAATTGGAGAGTAGTTGTATTGATTCCATGATTACCCACTAATTATACTATAATTGGCCCAATGAGACTCATGGCTATAGATTACGGGGAAAAGCGTGTGGGCATTGCCTCGACGGATGAAACTGGGGGCTTTGCCTTGCCGCGCGCTGTATGGCCAAATGACAAGACTCTCTTAGATAAGATTTTGAAACTTAAAGAAGAGGAAGGAATCGAGAAAATTATAATCGGCGAGTCGAAGAATTTGGACGGCAGCGCGAATCCGATTCAGAAGGCGATAGAGAGATTTAAAGTTGAGCTTGAAAAGTTTGGCGTCGAAGTCGTTTCTCATCCGGAAGTTTTTACCACCCTCGAGGCCCGACAGCTTCAGCCCCGACGCTTGCGGTCGGGGTCCCGACTGAAACGTCGGGAGGCACAAAATAGGATGACCGATGCTTCTGCCGCCGCTCTGATTCTTAAGAGTTTTCTCGATACTGTGTATAATAAAGGCATATGATTCCGCTCTTAGGGCAGAAAACTTTTCTCGACCTTTTCCCCGCGCCAGAATTTCTCCTGTTATCGACTGCCGGTATTGCCGTAACAGATACTGACACGAAGTTCGTACAATTACAGAGAGAAATTTTTGGTGATGGATTCAAGCTGGCAAATTCAAGCAAAATAGACAACCCACAAGGAATAATTGAATCTAATGTTTTAAAGAAACTTTCCTCGCGCTATGGTATTCGCTACGCTCACGCAGTACTGCCGGAGGAGAAAGCGTATCTCTTCACCACCACGATTGGTTGGGTACCTCCTCTAGGACTTAAAGACGCGGTAGCCTTCATCATCGAAGAGAATGCCCCAGTATCTCTCGCCGAATCAGTTTTCGATTTTGAGATTATCAGAGAAGATGAGAATGCCGGTGAGATTAAGCTCTCTGTCTCCGTTGTGCCTAAAAGTGTCGTTAGCACTTATGTGGAAATCTTCGAATCTGCTCTAATCACTCCAATCTCCTTTGACCTTGAGTCGCAAGCAATTGCCAGAGCCGTGATCCATCGTGGAGACAAGCGTCCGCATCTCATCATCAATCTCTCTTTGAAGAAAACTGGTTTCTATGTGGTCGAGGAAGAGGTGGTACAGTTCAGCACTACACCAGCTTACGGCATTGATGAAGGCGACTCATATCCGAGTCTCAATGATTTGAAGGCAGAAATGCGCAAGGTATTTGTCTTCTGGAATGCTCGTACCGACAAGTCAGGTAAGCCAGAAAAGAAGATTGAAAAAGTAATCTTGTGCGGACTCGGAGCAAGCAAGACGGACTTTGTTGAGAAGCTAATGAGTGAAAGTGAAGTTCCATACGCGCTTGCGGATGTGTGGTTGAATATGTCTCCTTCCCGTAGCCATGTTGCGGAGATACCGTTTGACGAATCTCTTGGCTACGCCTCTGTTATAGGTTTGGTTCTGCCTCGCGGCAGATAAAAACATGTTTAAACTGCTAACAGAAGAAGAAAGACAGAAGGTGGCGCATGAATATGCTATGCGCCGAGCTATTGTCATACTCTTCGCTCTTATCTTGGTGCTTGTAGCAGGGGTAATAGGACTCTTGCCGTCATATGTCCTCTCGAATGCCCGCCAGAACGAGGTGCTCGAGCGTACGAGAATCATAGACAGTTCTGGAGAGAGAGGAGATGAATCGAATCTTCAAGCATGGCTTGTAGAGATTGACCGTAAGCTCCAAGTACTCTCCCCGGTGCTTGACACAGATCGACCATCAGATTTTATCGAGAAGATTCTCGACCAAAGAACCACGGGTGTAAGTATCACCGGTTTCTCGCTCTTGAGAGTGAAAGATAAGATAACTCTATCGGTCAGTGGTGTGGCTCTGGATCGCCAGACTCTCATCGCATTTGAAAATCGTATTAATTCCTCGGGATACTTCTCGGAGGTTACTTTGCCAATATCCAACTTGGCCAAAGATAGAAACATTGATTTCCAAATCAAATTCTTACC
>CAZYLR010000082.1:0-2503 GCA_964648835.1 uncultured Candidatus Saccharibacteria bacterium
AATACTTCTAAAAACTCTTAAAATTGGTATGATATTAGATATGTCAGCGAAAAAGATACTGCTGTCGGGAGTTAAGCCCACCGGCAGACCGCATATCGGCAACTATTTTGGCGCCATGAAGCAATTCGTAGACCTGCAGGATGGCTACGAGTGCCTTTTTATGATTGCAGATTATCATGCGCTCAATTTCATTCAGAATAGGGAAGAGATGTGGGATAACATTACTAACCTTGCTCTCGACTACTTGGCCATAGGGCTTGACCCCAAGATATCCGTTATCTTCAAGCAATCTGATGTATCTGCTCATACGGAGCTTGCCTGGATATTTGATACCATCACGACCATGCCATATCTCATGCGCGCCCACGCATTCAAGGACGCAGAGGCGAAGGACAAGGAGATTAATGTCGGGACCTTCAACTATCCGATGCTTATGGCGGCTGATATTCTTCTCTACGACACAGATGTAGTACCAGTGGGACAAGACCAGAATCAGCACGTTGAGATTGCCCGTGATACGGCGGAGAAATTCAATCGCATCTTCGGTGAGACTTTCAAATTGCCAGAGCCTTTAATTCTTGCACAGGTAGCGATAGTGCCGGGTATGGATGGGAGAAAAATGAGTAAAAGCTATGGCAACACTATTCCACTTTTTGCTACAGACGAAGAAATAGAGAAGGCAGTCATGAGTATCGTGACAGATTCTTCAGGTGAAAGGCCGGAGAATGTCTATGCCATTCACGTGCTGTTGCGAGAGAAGGGGGATTTGGATACACTCTATGCCGAGAAGAAAGGTCAATACAAAGAGCTGAAAGAAGCACTGATAGAAGATTTAAAGAAGTTTATTGCCCCCATGCGTAAGAGAAGGCAGGCGCTTGAGAAAGACAAAAGAACGGTATTTGAGGTCTTGCAAGTAGGTGGTAAAGTAGCTCGCGAACGAGCCGAAAAGAAAATGGAAGAGGTAAGAGAGAAAGTCGGATTGACTATTAAATAATATGTCACGCATTTATATAAAAGATTTACAGAATCACAAAGGGGAAGAAGTTAAAGTATCAGGATGGGTGGATGTTCGCCGTGATCAGGGGAAGCTTATATTTCTAGATATACGGGATATTTCTGGAAAGATTCAGTCCGTTGTCCTGCCCAATGCCAGCGCCATGGAAATTGCGAAATCTCTTCGTCCTGAATGGGTAGTGGAAATCTTGGGGAAAGTAAATGAGAGGCCTGAGAAAAATAGAAATATTGAAGAAGAGAATGGCGGCATAGAACTTGAAGTGCTTTCCATCACAGTTTTAAACGAGGCTGAAACTCCCGCCTTTGACATGAGGAGCGATGGTAAAGAAATAGGTGAGGAGCACAGACTAGAGTATCGCTATCTAGATTTGCGTCGTCCCAGGATGTACGAAAATCTTAAAATGAGGCATCGGGTGGCAAAATTCATCAGAGATTTCTTGGACAAAGAAAAATTTCTTGAAATCGAAACACCTTTTCTGACTAAGTCTACACCTGAAGGTGCCAGAGACTATATCGTTCCTGCCCGTCTGTATCCCGGTAAGTTTTACGCTTTGCCACAGTCTCCACAACAGTATAAACAGCTTCTGATGATTGGAGGTGTGGAACGTTATTTCCAGATAGTGCGTTGTATGAGAGATGAAGACACCCGCGGGGATCGCCAACCTGAATTTACACAACTAGACCTAGAGATGAGTTTTGTGACTCAAGAGGATGTCATGGCTCTTAATGAAAGGTTACTTATAGAAATAGTCACACAACTCTATCCAGACAAGAAAATCCAGACTATTCCGTTTCCGAAGATTTCTTATGAAGAGGCTGTGAGCAAGTACGGAAGTGACAGACCGGACATGCGCGATGATAAAAATAATCCTGATCTTTTAGCCTTTTGTTGGATTACTGATTTCCCGTTTTTTGAAAGTACAAAAACTTCTGATCATAACGAAGCGGTAGGGGAGTGGACCTTTACGCATAATCCGTTTTCTGCAGCCAAACAAGAGAATCTGGAATTGTTACTAAGAAAGAAAGATATTGGAAAAATTATCGCTCAACAATACGATATCGTCTTGAACGGATTTGAAATTGGAGGAGGAAGCATTAGAAACCATAACCCTGAAGCGCTTAAGGCCGTATTTGAAATAATTGGCTATGGTGAAGATGCTATCGAAGAAAACTTTGGCCACATGCTCAAAGCTCTGGCTTCGGGGGCGCCTCCACATGGAGGTATCGCATGGGGATTCGATCGTCTTATGATGCTACTGCAAAATGAGCCAAATATTAGAGAGGTTATCGCCTTTCCGAAAACGGGGGAAGGGAAGGACCTTATGATGAACTCACCATCGGAGGTTTCTCTAAAACAATTGAAAGAATTGGGAATTGAATTAAGCTCTTGACTTCGAGCAAGCTATATGCTATCATTTAGAATAGATGTACATTTAAATTCTGGGGTGAAGTGCAACTCGTTAGTTAATGGCTTTTAATATACCATGCT